>DUFB01000086.1 GCA_011192005.1 Dehalococcoidia bacterium | reverse complement strand
TAGGCAGACTCCCGTTAAGACAAATCCGTACTTAAATCTTTTATTCTGATTATTGACGGAAATCAGTGTATGCTATACTTTGAATCGTGGATACGATTATAGAAGTTATCCTGTATTCCTTTGCCTCAGGTGTTACTGTATTAATTGGCAGCCTGCTCGCCAGGAACAAGATACTTCCTGGAGGTGAGCTTGGTGGAGAAATATCCCATAGCATTGTTGCTTTTGGTACTGGTGTTCTTGTTGCCGCAGTCGCCTTTGTATTGACTCCCCGTGCGATCAGTCTATTATCCTTGCCGGTCATCGTTTCTATCTTTCTCTCAGGTGTTATTCTGTTTTCATTATTGGATAGATTAATTGGCCGATATGGTGGAAGATTGGCACAACTTATGGCTATGTCCATGGATTATATTCCGGAGGCTGTTGCACTGGGCTCCATATTCTCATATGACCGTAAAACGGGTTTATTACTGGCTATATTTATAGGTTTGCAGAACCTGCCCGAATCATATAATGCATTTGGTGATTTGACTAAAAGCGGTTTTTCACCCAATAAATCATTATTAATCCTGGTTCCCTTCAGTTTTGTTGGTATAATCGCCGCTGTTTTAGGTTATTTATTTTTAAATGAAAATGGCAATTTGATCAGTTCTCTCATGCTATTTTCGGCGGGTGGAATACTATATCTGGTATTTCAGGATATCGCCCCTATGATTAAATATAAAAGTCACAAAGCTCCGGCTTTTAGTGCTACCATCGGCTTCATGATTGGGATGATTGGAACGAAGGTTTTCAGTTGATGTTTCGGTAGTGGAAATAAGAGTCTCGTTTAGCTGTTTCTGTTATGATTTTTACTGATGAGCATTTCACCACTAAAAACAAAAAGGCGGTACCATTCAGTACCGCCCCTGATTATATCTCCGCTAAAAGGCATCAGGGATTACTGAGTTCCCTGCCCACGCGCACCATTCCCATCGGCTTGCCGTCCGCGTCCCTGACCAGCGACGTGCTTACCTGTACTGGATACTGCTGGCCGTGTTTGGATACCATAGTATACTCTCGACGTTCCAGATATCCCTTCTCCATGACTTGGGCGACGTCTTCGTTCACCATTCCCCGTTGTGGCGGGTAAATCAGCTCCAGGAAGTGCCTTCCCAGCAGTTCGTCCTTGCTGTCGGCGCCGTACATATCCAGGGTCTTCTGGTTTATATCTATAATATTCGCATCGAAATCTGTTATCACGATATAGTCCGTGGACATTGATACCGCGCTGGACAGGCGGAACATCTGGTCCTCGAGATATTTATTTTCGGTAATATCCCGTAAAATACTGCGCGTATATACCACTTCACCGTTTTCGTATTTGCAGTTTACGTTTCCCTCAACCACTACTTTGCTGCCGTTTTTACTTACAAAAGCCGTGTGTATTTGCCCGACTTTCTCGCCGGCTGTTATCTTTCTGAACATTATCCGGTAATTTTCCAGGTAATCGGGGTGCACGATGTCGAATACGCTCATCTTGGCGATCTCTTCTTCGCTGTAGCTCAGGGCCTGTTTCCAGCCGTTATTCACATACCTGAAGCGCCCGTCCGGTGTTACCGACTGTATCAGCTCGTTGGTATTATCAAGCAGGTCCCGGTATTTGTATTCCGCTTCTTTTAGTGCCTCCTCTGCCCGTTTTCGACTTGTTATGTCGCGGCACACGCAGAAAATGAGCTTCCGTTCCCCGAATGTTGCTCCATTGGTACTTATCTCAACATCAACAATCGTACCATCCTTGCGTTTCCAGCCTGTTTCAAAGTGGTCACCGTCTTCGTTAACACTATTTATCATTTCCTTTATTTGTTCCTGTGTATGTTGAGAATCCCAGTCCCAGACATAGAGTTGAAGTAACTCCACAGGAGAGTATCCGAGAATCTCTCCGAATTGCCGGTTTGCTTCGTACACCTTACCGTTCTGGTCGAGGATGACAATCCCGTCTCTTGATTGCTCGACCATAATGCGCCGCCAGGTAGCTTCATTGGTTAGAATATCCTGTACCTTTTTTTGTTCGGTAATATCGGTTATCGTTCCCAGAATGGCGTTCTCTCCCTCGTATTTTATCAACGCCGTGGTAACTATTGCCTCAATTTTGGTACCGTCCTTGGTAACCAGCGTATATTCGTATGGTACTACGTCTTCGCCTTGAATATGTTTATTAAAATATTTTTTAACTAACTCTTTAGACTCCGGTGCTATTAAGTTTAAAAAGTTAAAACCGGGGTCATAGAATTCTTCTCTTGTATAACCCATCACCTCTTCGCATTTCTTGTTAGCATACACTATCGCCCCGTTTTTATTAATAAAAATCATGTTTGGTGAGCGTTCGGCAAGTATTCTGAATTTTACTTCGCTTTCTTTAAGTTTCTCTTCGTTTTGCTTGCGTTCGGTGATATCATTCCAGTGGGCCAGATAATACTTGAACTCACCATTATGCATTATCCGTACCATATTCATTTCTATTTTAATCAACTCGCCGTTCCTGTTCTTTATAGTCTGCTCGGTAATTTTACCTCCGCCCTCCATAAATTCCTTCAAGCCTTCGGCTCTTGCTGACCATCTATTTTGGGGCCACCATGGAAAAGGCGCTTTCTTCCCGATGATCTCAGCCAGGGAGAAACCAGTCAATTTTTCAAAAGCTGGATTAACATATTTTATGGATGTATCCGGATGGATTACTGTTATGGGATTAGGAGCGTTTTCCAGAAGGCTGGTGCTGAATTCTTCACTTTCTTTAATCGCCTCTAGTGCTTGTTTCGTTTCTGTGATATCCCTTGCTATGGATACCATGCATGGTTCACCATCGATCTCGATTGGATCACCTGAGAAGAGGGCTGTAACTATTTTCCCCGATTTCATACGCAGGTGAACTTCCTCGTTGTAAACCCGGCCCTGCTCCTCCAATATTTTTACTATTCTCTCGCGCTCCTTCATGCTCTCCCAGCAACTGATTTCTTTAGCGGTACGTCCTAGTGTTTCCTCCCGTTTACCTCCGGTAATCCGCGTGAAACCATCGTTGATGGCGATGAATCTGCCATCTTTTATCGTGGTGATGGCGATGGCATCAGGACAGCAAAGGAAGGCTTTGGCTAGTTTCTCCACCGATTCATGCAGTGCCGTCTCGGCTTTCTGGTGTGTGGATATATCCATTTTGCCAGGCGTTTCCGGAACATCGCTGTTATTTGCCGGTTTGCTGAGATTTTCTGTATGCCTGTGGTGGGCTTTCTTGATACCTATAATCTTGTTCTTGATTTCCAGGAGATTGGCCATGTTTTTCCCTCCGATAGAAGCCTACCCGAACAGCACTCATCTTCCGCGCCCCGCTTCTCTGCAAGTAATATTCAGGGCTCTTTATTTTAACGTTATTCCAACAACAAATCGGTAAATATTTTCGTAGTTGTTATAAACAAATCATAAACACACGAATACCTGCATGCTCAGCAGGGATATTTTGTCATATTGGGCAGGATAACTTCTCTACTTATTGCTGCAAACTGTGAACAGCCCGGAACTAATCAAAATCCATCCACCATGCGAATTGTATACTGCGGAAAATTTACGTCTTTTGATGGTATCCCACATGTAGTATAATGATTATTGAAGCTAAGATTGTCGCCGACATTACCTGTTTGGAGGACTGATATGGGTGAGATTAAAAGTGCCGCTGAAATAGCCAGGGAAAAGATAGAGAAGCTCGGGGAAATTACCGAAGAAGAGCGTCTTCAATGGAAATTTGCCCCGGAGGGGGAAAAACTGGCAGCTCGCTATCTCAAGGAGAACTGCAATCTTACCAGCGAGATTGCCAAATTTGATAATAAAGCCAAGCCAATTATTATTAAAGGTATAAATGATATCCTCCTGAGAAATATCGGTCTGCCCCGTAACCAAGCCGCCCGGACAAGTACAAAGAAAGCTATGGACGGGATTAAGGCGATAAAAAACGATAAGGTTGCTGTGGAGAATGTCTTCAGTAAAATCCGGCACATCCTCGACCATTATACTCAGCAGGGAGAGCAGCAGAAAAAGCAGGCTTACGAAGCGCTGAAAAAAGAATTCGAGGAGAAGATTCAACAGGCTTTGAAACAGCAGACAGGGGTCAACGCCCGAATGAAGATAGATGTAGAGAAACAGCCGCAGTTCGTGGAGGAATGGCAGAGATTACAATCGAGACTGGAAGGACAGTACCTTACTCTCCTGGACGAATACAAACAGGAGCTTGCTGCCATTAACTAGATATGACGATAGATGATTATGACGAGAGAGTTGAACAGGCTGCCCGTCATACGGAGATATTGAGACATCCCCGGCAGCATCTTTCCACTTTCGGTATTACCAATATATATTATTATCTTATTACCGAGCCGGTATACTCGGATCTGGTTGACAGCGCTAACGAGACGGTCATCAGGGAAGGCAGGGTTATCGCTGAAAGACCCAAGATTGTAACGCCTTACTACCTCACGCATCTCGAAGGCTTCAGCTATGATGCCCGGAGGTATTTCGATATGCTGCTGCGAATGCACGGGCCGGATACCCCCGGACTTTTTTACACCTATAAGAACGAGCCTAAAGAGCTTAATATAGTCTCGGACAGTTGGCAACTCGTAATAGAAAAACTGAATAAGCAAATCGATGAAAAAGGCGACCCGATGACATCCATCATCAAAGGGCAGGATGACCTCTGGGATGTTTCTTTACTGAAGTTTATTTATGAGATTACGAGTCGCTCGCTGCAGAGTAACATCGCCCAGCTTGGATCCAGGGGACTACTCGGCATGAGTCACGGGGGTATTCCCGTCGAAGCCAGGCAGAGAATTGAGGAATTATTCGACAAGGTGGCTCAGGGTGAGGTGCCGGCTCATGAACTGGAGGAGGAACTCAACCGCTGGGGGGCATTTCACGAATACCAGGACAGGTTTTTCGACGTGGTGAAGAGGGGAAAGAAGTAATACCGTATATTTCGCTTAAGGAGTAATCCACATGAAGATCACTATAGTGGAAGCCAGGGATCTTTCGGAAGCCTGGTTTCTTTGTCTTGGTAAAGTGATGAGTGAAGGCTATGAATACAAAATAGACCGCGGCAGTTATGAAGGGCAGACACGCAAACAACTTGACCTGGCGGTAGTCCATGTGAATTATCCGGCATCCAGACCGCTGATACCGGATGTACCTCAGGGCGTTCCCCCACCCAGCACTATGGAATATGTGGAGAGTTATTTACCCTACCTCATGGCGGCCCACCGCAAGGAAGGTGAGCAGTATACTTACGGGCAGTACTTGGAGAGACAGATCGCCGAGGTTATCCGGATGTATAAGGAAGACGGTCACTATACCAACCACGCTTTCATGGCGGTTGGTGATGACAAATCTATTTATCTGGATGCCCCTCCGTGCCTGCGGGTGATAGATACCAGAATCAGGGAAAACAAGCTGGATTTTTACGTATATTTCCGCTCGTGGGACCTTTGGGCCGGGTTTCCTTCGAATCTGGCGTCGATACAGCTTTTAAAGGAATATATGTCCAGCGAAATCGGTGTCGAAGATGGCGAGCTCGTAGCGATGAGCAAGGGACTGCATCTCTATGAATACTCCTGGGAACTGTCCAGGGCGGTATTACGGGTAAGCTAGCCGCATCAGGATTGTTTTTAATAATATGGAGGCTAAATGATGGAGCAGATTGATATCGTTGCTGATATGATTGTAAATTCGAATAGAATCGTGGTTTTCACCGGGGCCGGCTTCAGTACGGAGTCTGACGTACCCGACTTTCGCGGTCCACAGGGAGTCTGGCAGATGTTTGACCCCAACGAATTGAACCTGCAAAATTTCCTCCGCAGCGAAGAAATCAGGGAGAAATACTGGCAGGTACACAGGTTATTCTGGGAAACCGTCAGGGTGGCTGAGCCGAATGCCGGTCACTACGCCGTTACCGAACTGCATAACATGGGAAAACTCGATTGCGTGATTACCCAGAATACCGATGGATTACAGCAAAAATCCGGCACGCCCGATGAGAAAGTTTTCGAGCTGCATGGCACCATGCACTGGGTGGATTGCCTCGATTGCGGGGAGAGGTATCCCCGCGAACGCGCCCACGAGAAGATGCTGGCCGGCGATAAGGTACCCCGGTGTGATAAATGCAACGGTATTCTAAAACCGGCTACGGTGGCCTATGGCCAGTCGATGCCGGAGAGGGAAACCCGTGAGTCTGAATTACGGTCGGCCAGATGTGATATGCTCCTTGCCGCCGGTTCCTCGATGGTTGTCTATCCGGCGGCACAGATGCCCCTGATTGCCAAACGCGCCGGGGCGAAACTCGTCATACTCAATCTTACTTCTACCCCTCATGATCACCACGCCGATGTTGTCATTAATGACATGGCCGGCGTCGTGCTCTCCCGTATAATGACGAGAGTAAAGGAAATATTACAAGCATGATCACACGCTAGATATTTGGGCGTATTCCATCCTATTAGCCGGATAGCCTTAAAAAATCTCGGGGAAATAGTCGGGGTGTCAGGTTGGGCAAATCAAAGTTCATAATATTCCCGTTATTGATTTTAATACCTCTACTGGTATCTTATCTGATATATCATTACGCCATCGCTGATAGTTTTAATCGTGAATTTAATCAAATCGTTAGGCCGTACGTATTTGATATTGGCAAGTGGGAAGTACTGACCCTCAGCACTGAAATCGATAGTCTCCTGAGCGATGAAACAGATATTTCTGACGAGGATACGAGTATGGTTAAAGCCTACTTTGCCAACCTTGAGATAATAAGATGGCTGGAATATGCAATTTCGGCCATCAATTCGGGTACCTGGGAGGGTGACCCTGACGAACTGGAAGAAGAACTGGATGAATTACTGCAGCAAAATGAGACAATAGTCGGTGCTGTTGAACTGGTGCTGGAAAAACAGATAAGAGAGGCTCTTGTTGACCAAGGTATTTTAAATCCCTGGCAGGACCATACGGATTATCGGGGCAGTTTCCCGCCGGTGAACTTCATACTGGATAAACCGCCGTGTGTGTTGGTGATATCACCCCGGGACAGAATAGAGCGCATGAGAGAGACAACACTCTTCCCGGGCATCGGCGAGGAAGATATGGAGGATATTGAAACGCAAATTACCGGGTTGGGATATTCGGCACTGGTAGTGGAGGTGGGCGGGATGGCTACCTATCCCTATTACGTTACCGATAGGGCAAGTCTGGAGTATGTTATCGACACTATCACCGAAGAATGGTTGCACCAGTACCTCGCCTTTAAACCGCTGGGATTCCTGTATATTCTTGATTTGGCTGGCATAAGGCGTAACTTTGATATTGTTACGATGAACGAGACGCTGGCCGGGATGGTAAGCGAAGAAATCGGGGCGATTATCTATGAAAAGTATTACTCCCCAGGAGAGCCGGAATATACCCCGCCGCCGGAGGATGAACCGGTTTTCGATTTTGGGAAAGAGATGAGAGAAATCAGGCGGACTGTCGATGAATATCTCGCCCGTGGTGAAATTGAGCAGGCTGAGGAATATATGGAACAGAAACGGTTGTATCTGGCGGAAAACGGATACTACATAAGAAAGCTTAACCAGGCGTATTTTGCGTTTCACGGCGCCTATGCTGATAGTCCTACTTCCATAAATCCCATCGGCACTGAAATGAAGAAGCTTCGAGAGCAAAGCGATTCTCTAAAGGAGTTTTTGGAGACCGTAGCTGGAATGACTACCCGTCAGGAACTGGCGGAGAGTATTAAATAAATCTGATCATTAGTATCTGTATTTCAGTTATACTATGCGGAACACCACAATTGCTGTTGTCACTACATTCTCCGTTACCGGATTAAAGTAGCGCTCAAAAGTAACATCGATGACCTCAAACTCTTCCTCGCAGTTCGAAAGCCATGTGTTTACTTTACTTTCCAGGTCTTTATTCGTGTTGCTTCTGAACAACTTTATCCTGAGGTCTTTAGCCCTTATTGGATAGGACATAAGGGTATCCTCCCGGACACTATTGTATCAGAATTAGTGGCGAAGAGCACCTTCATTTTAATATACGGGGCGATTCAACACTAAGAAAAGAGGATTCCAGATATATTAGTCTGGAATCCTCTTCATTTTTTGTGTTTCTTTGATAGATATTATCGACAAATACCCACTGAGCAACCGTCCTGACATGTAAAGCTTCCATTATTATCGGGCGAGCATGTGCCTCCGCTGTTATTACCTATACCACTTCCGCCTCCGGTAAGAGCTTCCGGCTCCAGGATTTCTGATTTTACCGCGGGTTTAATATAGGGTTCTTTCATAATCTAACCTCTTCTAAATGGGCAATATTATAAAATACCGGCTAATACCTGATTTTATCCTTTTTACCCTTTGATTTTTTTATAATATCGGCTGTTGTCAGTTCCTCAATCAGATTATGCACATCAGCTTGAGCATCCTCAAGAGAAACATCAAACCGTTCGTTTAGTCTTTTAGCTATTTCGTTTATTTCCAGATTTCCATCACATAATTCCCATATGAAAGACGCGGTCTTGTTCAACGTGTGTGATGATAACCCGTCCTCCTTTATTACTACTATAGCGTCGCCGATGCGCCGCCAGATTACTTCGTCTTTCTGCACTGGATATATAGTTTTCAATTCAGATACTCCGCTCCTGTTATTCCCTCAAGTTCGTCGGTGACTCGCCAGAGGGTATCGCTGTCCCTGTTAAATTCAAGCTCGTATATGGGGATGGACTTAACCACTTCAGAACTGAAATCCGCCATTATGGAGTAGGCGGTTTTTTTATCATAATTCCCCACGCATGACGGGCCGATTATCTGACGCATAAAGCGTAAATACGCCTCAGCTTTATCAAGATAACGCCAGGCTGTTCTGTTATTCTGCTTGAGCAAAAAAATACATCTTAGTGGTGCCGTGGTGTTCCGTCCGGGCAGGAGATCACCAATTATAGGCGTGTTCTGGATGATTACACCTTTCCCGTTTACACCGGGGCGGGACATCAGTAATATTTCATCGTTGAAAACCTCGCCTTGTCTATCGCTGCAAAGTCGGGCTATAGTTGTCTTCCCGATATTACTGGGCCCGGCGAAAATGAGGATTTTTCCGTTACGCAGGATGCCGCAGGCGTGCACCAGCATGGCTGGTGGATTGGTCCCGTATTTCATCTTACAGGCAGAATAGTATGACACGGAAATCAGCTGATTCAGAAGATTGGTACTGTTATCTGGATCTATCAGTGCTTTCTCTCCTGTGATCTTTACGGTGCGGCTGTCCAGGTCATACTGCCCTTGGAGCAGTCTCCCGGAACTGCGGAAACGATTCCCGTGGCGTATATATCTGCTTCTTGTTAAAATTGAACTGATTTTACTGGTACTCAAGCGGGATGTTAATTCTAACTCTACGAAAACATCGGGTTCGGCATCAACCAGATAGTTACGGTATACATCCTGGAGCTTTCGGAGGATTTCGGGATCGTTACATCTCAATTCACAACAGATACTCCCTATCTGTAATCCTAGGGTACTTTCTAATTCAGTGGTATTTACCCGTTTCGGTAGTAAAGCTTTCATTTCTTTAGGCCGCTTCTCCATTTAAATGGGGTATTTATACCCTGTCCTATTTAAGTGATGACCTGATATCAGCCAACCACACCTTAAATATATGGAATTACTGTTAATAAGTAGTTATCAATGGGTTAGAAACCAGTAGGAATATTCGTGATCTAAAAAAGCGGGGTATTTTAAATCCTGCTGATGTCCATTCGTTAAATATCGGGGTATTTATGGAATATTTATATTAATATAGGTTTTTTTTAGGAGATTTTCACTTCAGGCTGGGTAATATGGATATTGAAGTATGAAAAGGTAATTAAATAATATTGGGAGTAGGATATGTTATCTTCCGATGAGATAAAACCAATGTTGACCGTAAAGGACGTGGCTCATCTCCTGCACATCCATGTCAACACGGCAAGGCGGTGGAGTGATCAGGGTATCATCAAGTCCTATCGCATCACTCGTCGGGGTGACCGCAGGTTCCGCCGCGAGGATATTATGCGATATCTCGCCGAGTTTAATGAATCCAGCTTCGAGGAAGATACCCCCCGAGAACGCAAGTCAGCCTATAAATTCCCGGTTGACATGAGTAAAAGGTGATATAACTTGTTTTGCTAATGAATGTTTAAAGATAAGCCTTGTCTTTTTCATACGGCTTTCCATCTGCGTTTATTAGAAACAGTATATCACCGGTAATAACTGTGTAATTGTTTAAAAATATATCACCTTTATAAAAATGATTGATGCCGATTTTAAAAATATCCTCCACTGTGCTAATCTTATAAAAAACGTTCTAACCGGAAGAGTCCATTTTTCTTACCTCATTCTAACTTGAATATAGCATCATTACGATAGTGAATATTTTACACATATTATCGAAATCACGAGGGCTTAAAAATATTCTAACGAGAATACGTACGGTATTGTCTCGTTTTGGTCTTTCTCCAAGAAAATTCAGACGCTTGCTGACCCAGTATTGTTCGTTAACCCGGGAACTAGAATGCGTACCTACCTTTTTTCTTACCGCGGTAACTCTGAAAAGACATCCAAAGTTAATTAAGAAACTCTGCCAGTATGGAGTTGAATTCGCGATTCATGGCTATATCCACACCGACTATGGTATGTTGAGCTATCAAGAACAAAAAAAGCACTTCAATAAAGCAATAGAAACCTTTAATAAATGTGAAATCCCTTTTACCGGTTTCAGAGCTCCGTTCTTACGTACTAATGACAACACATTTCGGGTAATTAATGACCTGGGATTTAAGTATGACAGCAGCATTACCGTGCACTGGGATGTCATTGATGATAATGATGGATTTACCAGAGAGGCACGTCGTGAATACCAGAGGGTTTTGGATTATTATAACACACATCAGGCTCGAAGCTACCTCGTTCTGCCCCGGATAATCGATAATTTCGTTGAAATTCCGGTTTCAATGCCAGATGACGAAATCATCATGGAAAGACTCGGTGTTACCGATGAAGATAAAATGAGCAGTATCTGGAATGATATTGTTAAGAAATCTTACCAATCAGGTGAGATTTTTACCATTCAACTTCACCCGGAAAGGATTTCTCATTACGAAAAAACTCTCATCGGTATAATCAGGGATTTGAAGCAATACAATCCGCCAATATGGCTGGCTACTTTAAGGGAAGTAACCGAGTGGTGGAAGGAGAGGAATAATTTTCAGTTCCGGATAGAGGACGAAGGTCATGGCAAATATAGAGTAAAGGCGGATTGCTCCGAAAGGGCTACCATATTGGTGAAAAATGCCGGAGTTAATGTTCCTGTAAAAGAGTGGTTTGATGGTTATCAGAGCGTTGAATCCAGGGATTTTGTAATAGAGAGCACAAAGAAGCCTGTTATCGGTGTTAAACCTGACTCATCTCCGCGTGCCATTCAATTACTGCGGAATGAAGGCTATATTGTTGAATCTGGTGAACAACCTGATAATTATTCAGTGTACCTGGAAGGTCTGGCGGAGTTTGATAAGACTGAAGAAAAGGCACTTTCCCAAAAAATTGAACAAACCGATGCTCCGCTGGTCAGATACTGGCGGTGGCCGAATCAGGCCAGAAGCGCTGTCTCTGTTACCGGCGATATAGATGCAATTACCATTAACGATTTCATATTAAGGATTCTGGAAACGCTCTTTACACCGATTGAAAAAGAGAGAAAGACTTCACTTAAATAATTAGAAGGATCTATTCGTAAATATCCTTTTATTTTTTATCACTCACTGGCCCTTGTACTTACCAGACGAGTCGGAATTCCGTTAATTATCATAATACACCGGTCTTGCAGACGTATTTTACTGCCCTGAAATCTTTATTCACCCTTCATATTTCGTGATGTTGTTATTCTCCTGCGATATGACATGTTTTGCCAGTTGACTTCGGGGATTATTAGTCTCAGGATGGTCCTTTAGGGACCTTTTCAGGAGGCAGCTTGCGGTAAAATGAGGTCGGACTTAATGCTGAAGTGATAGTATCTGATGGATGCTGGTGTGAATATTGGTCGGCTGGTTCTTACCGGAGTATCTACCCGCTGTAATTACGCATTAATGCCCATCAGTTTCCTGTATACACCAAGGTATTTTTGCCCCATTGTTGACCAGCGATATTGACCGTAAAACTCCTTGGCCAGTGCTCCTAAAGCGGCTCTCTTTTCCGGGTTATGATATAGTTCCAGAATCCGCTCGGCCAGTTCTACCTCATCGCCAGGCTGGAAATATACCAGGCATTCGCAATTTATAAGAGCTACCAGCCCGGGTATTTTGCTAGATACCGTAGCTTTACCCATGGCAAAATATTCCAGTACTTTATTCGGCGTCCCGACATCATCGAGCATTGGTGCTATACAGACATCAGCGCAGGCTATATACTGTGGGACTTCCTCATAAGGTATATAACCCGTGAAGTTTACATGGTCCTTTATATTAAGAGCATTCACCATCTTTTTAAGATTCGGGAGGTATTCTCCGTCGCCAACGATATTTAGCTTTAACTTGGGTACGTCTTTCAATAGAATCGGGAATGCCTTGATCATTGTCTGGATCCCGTACCTTTTTAGAGTGCCGCTGACGATTGTCAGGGTAAAGTAGTCATCCTTTTCGGTACAATCAGATGGTTCCAGCTTAAAAACAGATTCATCAACAACGTTTAGCACCAGCGTAATTTTATCACTGCGAACGTGGTATGATTCCAGCAGTTGTTTTTCTACAAGAACATCCGTTACGATGACAGAATTCGCGAAAGTAGCGCAGAGTTTAATCAGGCATCTTACCATTCTGGTAAGCAGGTGATTACTGCTTACGCCGAAGCTGGCTGTAAACAAAGCCTCTGTTTTTTCAAACATATAATATATTACTTTGGTTCCCAGGAGTTTGGGGAATATTGTGGTGAATACCAGAAAATCTGGCACATTACATACCTCGATAACGTCTAAACGCTTCCTCAGCGAAAGCCAGGCCAATTTAAGTGATACCATAAGGAAAAAAACAGAGTAATCAATTAAGTACCAGAAGACTTTATTGCGGTGGTATGAATAATATACACGGTGGACATTTACACCGTTCATTATCTCAAACTTCTTCTGGCCTTTTAGTCCGATGCAAACGACATCAACCTCATACCCTTCTTTAGATAGTGTTTCGGCATTTCTCCTCATGTTTCTTTGCCAGGGGTAAGGTTTCTGTCTGACGATACAGACTCTCTTTTTCTTATTATTTTCCTTGCTCATAAAAACCTATTCAGTGCAAAACGGAAGAATTGCGATTTATCTCATAGCTTAAGTTTATAAATGAGACAGCGCTTACTCCTCCTCTTCTTCCGGTTTAGCCCGTTCACCGGATGGGGATACCAGGTTGATCAGCCACCTGAAGTTCAAAATGATCCAGGCTATGATTATTCCGGCTATGGCGCCTGTTAATAGGGTGTTACGCGCCCTGCTTCGTTCCGGAAGAACTGGAAAAGGGATAGAGGGATTACCTGCAACCAGGTACTCGTTTTCTAACGACTCGATATTATATCCCGAGAGAGCTGTTAGCTCGATGTTAAGTTCCTCAAGCCTGGCGGTTAGCGTATTAACTCTATCCTGAGCTGCTAGTATTTCTGTGTTTGCGGAAACCTGGTCATATCCTAATTGTTTTTCTAGTTCTTCAAGGTCTTTCATGGCTTTTGCCAGCGCGACGGATATTCTATCAAAAGCTAGTTCACTATCTGATTGACTGTTTCCTCCATCGAGACTCATTATCTGATCGTATAATGGTATCAGTTTTTCCTGCAGAGTCTGGAGTTTGGCAGTAAGCGAATCTACTTTAATTTTAGCTATCTGGTACTCCAGAGTTGCCGTTGGATCCTGCTGACTCGCTCGTTTCATTAAGTCGTCATATTCTTGTTGAGCTTCAGCGAGAGCTTCAGCAACAGTCTCGATTTTAAGCATCAGGTTATCGTATGCAGTACCGGACGTTATTCCGGTCGCAATCATTTCGGTTAGCCCCATGGTTGTCTCGGTGCCGATTATTAACGTATCGAGCTCGTCCTGTAATCCTCTGATTTTGGCTTCCAGTATCATACTATACGCTGTATCTTCGATACTTAAACCTGAAGACTGGTCGATCATATTCTGTAGCTCCGACTCAGCCTCTGTCAGTTCAGCAGTAACTTCTCCCATTCTGTCAAGTATATTGTCATATTCTTCCTGGAGTTCTGATCCTTCGAGGTACTGTATGGTAAGTTCACTAATATGAGAGTTAAGTTCTTGCTGTAAAGCTTCCACTCTGGCGTTGAGAGCAATGTAACTGGGATTACTAAATATCTCATCTGATAAAAGGGTATCCAGCTCCAGTTGGGCTTCGTAGAGATTATTCTTGACATTTTCTATCTCTTCTGAGGTAAATTGATACAACTGCTCTTGCCTGTCTTTCTCTTCGTCTATCAGGTAGTCCACGAAAATCTGGGGTACCAGTACAGCGAGGTTAGCGGCCTCTTCTTCGGTATCGGCAGTGATTGTTAACCTGATAGCGGGGATCTCACTGTTGTAATCGTAATCCGTCGATATCATATCGTCGAGTTCATCTACAGTATAGGAATATTCAATAGGTCGTTTATCCAGTTCTTCGGCGAGAAACTCGAAGAACGGCAAACTATTATGTTTGGCGGCATAATATTCGGCCATCTGTTGCATAATATATAGGGGTTGATATTCATACCCAGGATTCACCAGCTGAATGCTGACTATACTCATGTACGGTCCCCCGGTATCTATCCCCAGAAATCCCAGCAGGCCCATACCCTCGGCGTCTCCCCCGGTTTCACCTTCAGGCGTAATAAATGCAGGGCTGATAAGCCAGTAACCAAACGCCAATAATATCCCAACAATTAAGCCTATACCCAGTATTACCAGTGAGCGTCGGCTCAGAATGGGTACCATAGCGAGTTTCTTTTTGGTAGATTCCTCTTCCTTCTCGACTACAGTGCTTTTCTTCTTGGATTTGCTTTCACTAGTAATTTCAGTTTCCTCCTGATGCCTTCTGGGTGTTTAGCTGATCTTTATATCTTATCATATCATATCTTGTATTTATATTAGCCAATCAATATCTAAATATTTTATCGTTCTATGCCTATTTCCAGTCTAGTATCCACAAACTCCTGAACATGTTTACATATAATATCGACTTCTTCAATAGTTAATTCCGGATAAATGGGCAACGATAGGATTTCTTTGGTTATCTTTTCTGTTACCGGTAACGACAACTCATCGCCGCCGGAGTTGCGCCAGGCTTCCTGTAAGTGAACAGGGATGGGGTAATGCATACCGGTACTTATGCCCTTGTTTTCCAGCCATTCGCGAAGCTGCTCCCGTTCCGGTACTCGCACCACGTAGAGATGATATACATGCTTTCCCCAGGGCATCTCCTGTGGCTTTATTACCGAATCTGGCAATCCCTCGTTATATGCTTGAGCCAGGCTCCGCCTCTTTTGGATCCAGTTTGCCAGGTGAGGCATTTTTACTTTGAGTATGGCAGCCTGTAACTCGTCAAGCCTGCCGTTTATGCCGATTAATGCGTGGCGGTATTTTTCATTCTGCCCGTGGTCCCGTAGCATGCGGCACCGCTGAGCTATAGCAGGATCAGAGGTGGTAATCATGCCTCCCTCACCGTAAGCCCCCAGATTCTTGGTGAAATAGAAACTGAAACAGCCCGCATCACCTATTGAACCGGACCGACGCCCTTTGTATTCGGCTCCGTGCGCCTGACAGGCGTCTTCTATTATCTTCAGGTTATAAGCCCTGGCTATATCAATTACCGGGTCCATGTCAGCGGGATGCCCGTACATGAAAACCGGGATTATAGCCTTGGTTTTACCCGTAATAGCCTTTTCAAGTTGCGAAGTGTCTATGTTATAGGTATCGGGATCAATATCTACCAGTACCGGCCTGGCTCCTGCTAGGATGATAGCTTCAACGGTGGCTATAAAGGTATGTGAAACGGTGATTACTTCATCCCCCGGGCCGATACCGCAGGCGCGAAGGGCTATATGCAGGGCATCGGTCCCGGAACTCACCCCTATAGCGAATTCGGTGCCACAATAACCGGCAAAATCAGACTCCAGCGCCTGGACGTTCTTACCCAGAAAGAGCTGCATACTATCCAGAGCCTGACTTATTTCAGATAGTACCTCTTCTTTAATATCCTGGTATTGAGTTTTTAGGTCTACTAGTGGTATTCGCATTAAACCCTCCGTGCAAGATGACTGTATGGTTTATCTCCGAGGCCCGTGTTGCAGGTAAGACTTTCAATATCGCATTTCACCTCGGCGGGATTGCCGTAAGCAACGGCACCATCGGGGATATCTCTGGTAACTACGCTTCCGGCACCGATGACGGCGTATTCTCCGATTACTACCCGGGGTAGAATCGTGCAATTGATGCCTATCTGGGCGCCTTTCTTGATATAGGGACCCCGCATGCATTCGTGAGAATGTGGGCACCCCGGATGTAAATCATTCGCCAGAGTAACCCCGGGAGCCAGGAAAACATCGTCTTCAATAGTGGAAAATTGGGCCACGTATACTTTGTTATGAATTTTTACGTCATTAGCTATATGACAGCCGTAATCTATGACGGAATTATTCCAGATGCGGAAGTTATCTCCTATATCATTTTCCTCTCGTATAATAACGTTGTGACCGGTCTCCAGGTTATATCCTATACGGCTGCCACCGTAAATAATGGTACCTCGACGTACGTGAGCCCCGGAACCTATGGTTAAAACGATATGCCCACCTCTGACCGGCAGATAGCCTAACACCACGCCATCATCAATGACGGCTTTCTCCCCGAGTCGCACCATCTGGTTATTTACTTCTAATCCACTTGTAGGCTGCATCTCGTCTCTCATCAGTTACTCCTTATTGAATTGGGCGTATAGCATCTATAAAATCGCTATAGCTCCCAGATCCAGTTTTTCCCGCTGTCCTCCGTTCGCCAGAGACTTCTCGGATGCTTCAAGAATGCTGGTAACCTTAAGTCCTACCCATCCGTCACTCCTTGGCTTTTTACCTTCGGAAATACAGTTTATAAAATGATTGCATTCCAGTTTAAGTGGTTCGGCATTAGAAACAAAAGGTATTACAACATCGCCATATCGATAATTGGGCGGCCAGGCGGAGAATTTGCCGTTAGCACCCCCGTTGTTGGTGCCATTATAGGGTTTGGGAGTAGCTACTCCTTTATCATAGATATGTATTTTTTCTGTTTCTGAAACATCATCGTAAACTGCCATCTTCTTGCTGCCAACGATGGTGGTCTGCCTGATTTTCCTGGGGTGAAGCCAGCTTACGTGAACATGCCCCATTGCCCCGCTGGGAAACATGATTTCGAGGTAGGCTATATCATACGTGTTGGGATCTATATGATGTGTACCTCGGGCACTCACCGCAATGGGATTTTCCTTGAGTATGGATAGAATAATGCTGATATCGTGCGGTGCCAGGTCCCAGAGGACATTGACATCCGTCCTGAACAAGCCGAGGTTGAGACGGGCGGCATCGATACTGTAAATGTCTCCTAGGTCGCCATTATTAACCAGTTCTCTCAGGAAGTCCACGGCAGGATGATATTCGTAAGTATGTCCCGCCATAAGCACCAGATTTTTTTTATCGGCCAGTTCAATAAGCTCCAGGGCCTCCTGGCTGGTAGCGGTCATTGGTTTCTCTATCAGGACGTGTTTGTTGTTTAAAAGCGCTCGCTTAGCTAGATCGTGGTGCGTGTTAACCGGGGTAGCTATTATTATTGCATCCAGGTTACTGTTAAGGAATTCCTTGTAGTCTGTAGTAGCCTGAACAGCCGGGTACTGGTTTTGTACCGGTTGGAGCCTTTGTTCGTCAATATCGCACACTGAGGTGAGAGTTACATCTCTTAATTCGTGGCAGACTCTTATATGCTTCGGCCCCCAGTAGCCACAACCTACAACACCGATATTTATCATGAATTATCCCCCTTTATGTATCAATAATTAACTACCGTCGCCTCTCAGAACGGTGCCGACAGTTAATATTATGATCTTGGTATCCCAAAGTAGTGATTCTCTATTTATATATTTAATATCAAGACGTACCATTTGATCAAACGAGAGACCTTTACGACCACCTACCTGCCACAACCCTGTAATACCCGGTTTAACAAGCAGTCTCTGTCGGTGCCATTTGTTGTACATGTTTACCGCAAATGGAATATCCGGGCGTGGACCGACAATTGACATTTCACCTTTAAGTACATTAAAGAACTGAGGGAGTTCGTCCAGATTAGTCTTGCGTAGCAGGGTTCCCAGTCTGGTAACCCTCGGATCACCGGTAATTTTATATACCAGCTGTCCATTATAGTCTACTTTATAAGGCGCGTTTTCCTTTATGTATTTAACGAGATACTCTTTATATTCGCTGTCATCATTATCAGTCTTCATGGTGCGGAATTTATAACCGGTGAACATGTGTCCGTCCTTACCCACCTGCTCCCGGCGGTATATAATTTCACCGCGCGAGTCGAGCTTAATCGCTATGGCAATCAGGAGCATTAAAGGCGACAGAATTACCAGGACAATAAAGGAAATCAGGAAATCAAGCCATCCTTTCCACCATTGGTACTTGAGGAAACGAGACCTGTTATTGTGTCCTGTAACAACAGTTTTAGCTTGAACTCTTTCGTCTTCGGGTGTATTTGCAGTTTTTATTTTGTTGTCTGTCTTGTGTTTACTGGTCATAATCTGGCTCAGTTCTATCTCTTCCATTATTGAACGATACCTATTCTGGTTTCCTGGGTACGCTGGCTGCAACGGCCGATTCCTTCATACAGGAATCCAGCTTGAATCATCTCATCCGGGTCATAAAGATTTCGACCGTCCACAATGATAGGTTGATTCATCATTGAAGCCATCGCCGGCATGTCGAGCTCTTTGAATTCCTCCCATTCGGTAACGAGTACTATAGCGTCACTGTCTTTGGCGACTTCATATGCGTTGGCACAATAAGTAACGTCAATCTTTAGTTTCCCGGCGTTTTGCATGGCGGTCGGGTCCGGGTCGTAAGCTTTAATACGGCAGCCTTCGTTTTCTAAAAGCGAAATTATCAGCAGTGAACGTGCCTCTCGTACGTCGTCTGAATTCGGCTTGAACGCAAGTCCCAGAATACCAATAGTCTTACCTTCAAGATTACCCAGAAGCCAGTGAAGCTTCCTTATTACTATATATACCTGCTGCTGGTTTATCTGCTGGACGGCACGGAGCAGGCGGGCCGGGAATCCGCGGCTTTTTGCCATGTGTATGAGACCTTTGAGGTCTTTGGGTAAACAACTACCTCCCCATCCCAGTCCGGCATTGAGATAGCCACTGCCGAAACGCGGGTCTAATCCCATTATTTTGGCTACCTTTACAATATCCACGCTGTATTCATCACAGAGAAGGGCAATTTCGTTCATGAAGCTGATCCTGGTGGCCAAGAAAGCATTGCAGGCGTACTTTGACATCTCGGCGGTACGGTTATCACAGGTAATTATTGGCGAATCAAGCGGTTTGTACAGCTTGCTTACAACATCGATGGCTTCTTGACTTGACGAACCGATGACAACACGGCTGGGATGCATGAAATCATAGATAGCAGCACCTTCTCTCAGAAATTCCGGGTTAGATACCACGGGAAGGCTGTGACCGTTCCGGTCATTATAGCTGACTATCCTGTCGATGATTTCAGCTGTGCCTATCGGTACGGTACTCTTAATGACTATAACCATGGGGCCACTGGCAGCTTCGGCAATGTTCTTGGCGGCGAGCCTTACCCATTTCAGATCAGGTTTCCCGTTAGAGGCTGCTGGTGTGCCCACGGCTATGAATGCGAACTCGGCACCCAATAATCCATCCATATGATTATTGGTAACATTTATCCTGTCTTCCTGCTTATTACGCTGCCACATCTCATTAAGTCCCGGTTCGCTGATGGGCATTAATCCGTTTTTTAAAGCGGTCAGCTTCTCGGGATCGATTTCTATAAGAGTTATATTGTGTCCCAGTTCTGCGAAACATGCGGCTGTTGATAAACCAACGTATCCAGCTCCGATAACACTGATGTTACTCATACGAATAACGACTCCTGTTTTCGTTATTTCTATTTTCAATATATCAAGTTAAATTAAAAGTAAGATAACGTTAGGATTAGGTTAGAAACCATCATTCAGCTTCTTAACCGATGCATTATCTCCAGAAGGCGTTTGCCGACGCCATAACTGTAAAAACGTATTCAATATATATGATTCAAAACACCAGCCAGATTTATTGGTGATTCTGTTTAGTGCCTGGTTCGGACTAAGTTTCTCCCGTGATGGTAGACCAGATATAAGACGTTCAAAAGTACTTACCAGGTAGAGAATTTTTGCTCCCAGCGGTACATCCGCCCCTTTTACCTCAGAATGACTGCCGTTTATACCGTACATATTATATATATGACGGACATAAATGATGGCTGTCTTGAGAAACGGAATACCCGAGAGGGCTTTCCACATCGGGTAAAAGCGTTCCCGTATTCTGGTTGCTTCTTCACCGGATACCAGCGCCAGTTCGGTTAAAATCTGAGGAGATAAAACCAGCCCCAGGTCATCTATCATCGCGGCATATCGCAGTGATTGGCAGTCGCTTTCTGACAGCTTGTACTCCCTGGCAATGCTTAATACCCATTTGGATACAAACTCGGCTCTTTCTGGTCTAAAGACCCATTCGAGGTTCATTGACCTGGCTATTTCTCTGCCTACCGCCAGTATTGCTTCCAGGCTGGCCAGCTGTTCTATCTCCTGTTGTAGCAGCGATTCCTGCTGTATTTCCAATCGACTGTTCAGGTCTTCTGTCAAAAATAACGTACGGTTGCAGAGCACTCCTAATTCCTGGATTCTGTTTTTTATTTTTTCCAGGCTGTATTTCACCGGTGGCGGCACTTGCTCCGAGATTGATGACAATAAGTGACGGATATTTGTCAGTTCTGATTGTGCTTCTTTTCTTACTGTTTCGGTTGCCTGCTGTAACGAGCTCGTTTCCTGCATCCAGCTGTGCCATTTTTTAGGGATGATGAGGGTGTATATCGTCCCTTCCTCTTTTTCACTGGTAACGTTCAACTTACCGCCCAATCCCTGGAGCATCAGCTTGGCGGGATAAATCCTTTGCTTCAATGCGTCGGGATTTGTTTCCCCCGGTGCTTTTTGTGGAATCTGATGACGAGGATTGGTTATCAGTACGGTAAGGAATTTTTCATTCACATCGGCAGCACGTATGTCCAGGCGACTCTCAGGTGGCAGGAACTGGATTTCATTCTTTATCAGATAAAGAAGACATTCGGTGAGAGTCCGCCTGTCTATCGAAATTGGACTCAATTTGTCCACCACGGAGACATTGATGTGAATATCACGTTGTTCCAGCATATCACGTACCTGGTTGACAACCCACTCAAGAGTGTTGCCCATTTCAACTTCTTCGAAGATGACGTCGGCGGTATGTCGTTTAACTCTTGTTAAACAATTTAGTCCTTCTATTATGCGCTCAAGCTGGTTAACTTTATCGCTGACCGTTTTCAGGGTATTCTTTTGCTCTGGCCCCAGGCTTTCAACATCAAGGTTAACTAAAGAACTTATGCTGTCCCGGGTAATGGCGAGTGGTACTTCAAGCTCTCTGATAGTGAAATCCAGCCAGTCCAAAACGCCGGATAATACCCTGAGCTCCTCTCTTTGTGTGCCGGACACACAACCGGGGGCCGCCGCCATTTCTGACTCGGTATCGCTGGTTTGGATACCCTGATGCGTATTATCATCGGGGGAATGCCGGGAGTGGTCCATTTGTGTGGTAATAGCCTCGTATACTTCAAGATAATGCCGAAAAGTACGTTTCTCGTTGGTAACCAGAACCATGCAGAGGCTCATTATGGTGTTTTGGACTTTATTACCATCCGGATTTTCATTCGATAAATCGTCTTTTTGAATCTCTTCATCTGTATAAAGGTCCCTGATGCGACGGTTGAATTTGGTGGTTATCCGGTGGCATAAAACCTTGGCTTTGGAGGGTGTACTGATAATGACGAATTTATTACCGTTTACATGCCCCACCAGGTCATCCTGATTACCGAAAATCCGGACTTTTTCCGTGATAATGTCAGCTGCTAGCCTGATGGCGCGATCGCCCTGTAAGTAACCGTAATTTTTATTAAAGGCTGTAAGGTTTTCTAAGACAATGTAGATAACGGCAAATGCCTTTTTCTGGTCTATTATCTCTGTCATTTCCGCTATGACCTGGGCCTGGTTCGGTAATCCGGTTAGCGGATGAATATTTTCTACCCGTCTTTTTTGTCTTAAATGTGTCTGTACCAGGTTCACTATCTCATTCGGGTCAAACGGCTTGGTAATATAGTGGATAGTCCCATTTTCTGATTGGCGGGTATCAATATGATCGGATTTCGTGGCACTGATAACGATGATGGGTATCTGGCTGGTTTCTGGAGACCTCTGTAGCCGCTGGAAAATATTATTGAGGTCTATGTCAGGAAGCGGTGGGCCCAGTAATATAATATCCGGTCTCTCCGAGAAGGTTTTATCGATTGCCTCAACGCCACTTTGCGCTGAAACGAATTCCAGATTCGCGTGTATTAGATTCACGCCGAGTATGCGAATTACTTCGGGGTCGGAATTAACCGCCAGGATTTTACCCGCTTTTTGTGCAACGATGTAGCTATCGCTAGATGCCATAGTATTTCTCAGTACTGAACCATAGTAAATGCAAACAAGACTATGATACTCCGGGGGGCGTTAGATTGATGTCAGAGTGAAGTTAGAAAATGGTTAGAATCTACAGCTTTTTTCATACCCGTAATTATCAAATCTATATGCTTTCGTCTAGTTATTTTTTTAGTATGATGAGAATCGTGTGTTTTTTTGAGTTTAGACTAACTTGAACTAGTATTGACTTTTAGTATAAGTTAGAAATATGTTAGACTTCGGTATAAATTAGGTAAAAAAACAGATTTTCAGGTTGACTACTCCACTAAAAGTGTTTACAATTATGACGCTTGTTTGATTTGGTACATAAAGAAAACGACAAAGGTTGGAAATTGGTGGGAAAAGGTATAAAAAGTGATGTTGACATCGTGCAGCTTCCATATTATCCTTATATTAGCTCCCCCGGAAATTTTATTTTAGGCTAATTGTACCCTGAATATGCCATATGGCAAGTTTCCTGCGGTTTGAATTTTCTAACCAAATAAAATAATCAAGCCAAAAAAGGGGGAAAGGTGTCAGTGGCAAGGTAGGAGGATAAATAAATGAGAGGCAAGATATTATTAATCGAAGATGATATTGAATTTTCCAATCTGACACGCATGTGGCTCAAGAACGCAGGGTATGATGTATTTACCGCTCAGGATGGCGCCGAGGGTATGCGCCGTGTTTACAGCAACCGACCCAATCTGGTACTTCTCGATGCTAATATTCCCAAGATGGATGGCTGGGAAGTATGTCGCCGAATCAGGGATATGAGTGATATCCCCGTGATGATGGTAACCGTAAATGGTAAGAAAGCCGATAAACTACGAGGTTTTGACCTCGGTGCTGATGATTATATTACCAAACCGGTTGATTTTCGTGAATTGATAGCCAGAGTGCAGGCCGTCCTGAGACGGACCGGTTCAACTAATATCGAGAACGAACCAAGTAATTTCCATAACGGCGAGATCGAGATAGAGTGGAGAAGTCGCCAGGTATATGTCAGGGGGAAACGGGTGAAATTATCACCTACGGAATTCAGGATTCTATCCTGTTTGATTAAAAACCGGGGCTGGATAGTAACTCACGAGCAACTTCTGGAGAAAGCCTGGGGCCCCAACTATATCGGCGATAAATCTTTCGTTAAACTCTATATCAGGTACCTTCGCCAGAAGATAGAAGAGAATCCTCATACACCGAAGCTTATATTAACCGAAAGGGGTGTTGGATATTACTTCGCCCAGGCTAGTGAGACAGAAGAGGCTGGTACGCTAGGGAGTTAACATAACATAATGAAGCGCGATTATCCCGCTCACCAGAAGAATAGGGTTTTCCTTACTGATTTTAATAAAGATAGTATCTTACGGGAGAGAATAGCGAAGGGTAATATGTATCACGAGAGTAATGAGAAAAGCGGTACGGAATTGATGGTGTTTAAAGACAAAGATGGTCTCCCGGTAACCTATGCTGCATCTACACGTGAAAAGAATAAATATACCACTATAGATGATCTCTCGGTGTTATGGCACGAGATACTATCGCCTCTTACCGTTATCAAAGGATACACCGGGACTTTACTGGAACTCAGCGATTCTATTACGGAAGAGCAGAAAAAGCAGTATCTCCGGGGTATAGAATTAGCCAGTAACCGTATGCTTCATCTGTTGGAGAACCTGAGGGATATATCTCATCTTGAGAGCTCTGATACCTGGATAACCCATTCCGTTTATTTTAACGATGTACTGCGGCGGGTAGTGCCGGAAATGCAGAGCCAGACCAACAAACACGTTATTAAAATTAACCCTGTGGAGCGCCTGCCCTTGGTAAGATTGGAACCGGAAAAGATTGAACAGGTTTTAACTAATCTTCTTACCAATGCAATTAAATACTCGCCACAGGGTGGCGAAATTACCGTAGATACTCGCTTGGTCCGCAATGAAGAGGAGCTGAGTGAGTTTTCTAAGGATCCCCCTGTGATTAGCTTTCCTTCTCTCGTTGTGAATATCACCGATGACGGAATAGGGGTACCTGAAGACGACCTGGAAAAAATATTCCAACGATTTTACCGGGTGGATAACCAGATAATAAAAAGCACCCCTGGTGCTGGCCTAGGTCTGTATATCTGTCAGATGATAGTAGAAGGTCATGGTGGACGGATATGGGCCAGGAACAGGCTCCAGGGAGGCAGCGTTTTTAGCTTTTCCTTACCGCTGGAGCAGCGGACAGCCAGAACATACAAAGACTATCATAAATAAACCTCCCCTCACGTATCACAGCGCATTCAAATATTTATCGCTAACCTTCAAATCTAATCAAATTCTACCTTTGTCCTACCGTCTTCTTACCTGCAGCCGTTAAAGTAGAGCTGTTGGTAAAACACAAAACCAGCATGGATATTATCCGGGTTGCCATTGTGCTGTTTTTGTGAGAATTAATCACCTTTGTGTTATGCCGTTGTAAGTTAGATTATCTAGATTGTACTTAGGTATACCCGTGGCTAGGCTATCATTACCGGTATGGAGGAGAATTACATGCAGTTAGTCTCTACCAGGGCAGCCAGACTCAATGGATATCACGGTATTGTACCTGAGGGTATACTTTCAGATGTAACTGAGGTTGCCGAAAAGCTGCGGGGACTGCGCGTAATCCACATTAATGCTACGGCACAGGGTGGCGGAGTAGCGGAGATACTGAAATCGCTGGTGCCACTCATGCGGGACGTCGGCCTTCAAACCGAGTGGTATGCCATGTTGCCTGATGATTCCTTCTTCAGCATCAGTAAAACTCTACATCACAGTCTCCAGGGAGGCAGTTCCGTACCCAGTGCTGCGGATTTTACCTGTTACCAGGCGCAAAACGAGAAAGCGGTCAATTCTTTGAAATCAATGGGAGTTACTGCCGACCTGTGGTTTATCCACGATGCCCAGGTTCTACCCATGTTGGCGTATATGAATTCGGATATCGGCGTCTGGATTTGCCATGTTGATACCACCCGGCCCAATGAAGAAGTCCGACAGATGCTTTTCCCTTATATGACCAAATATAAGAGGATAATAGCCAGTATGCCCGAGTATTTCCCCAACGGCAACAATCCCACCGAAGTGGTCGTTATTCCGCCGGCAATCGACCCCTTGCAGCCCAAGCACCGTCAGATGACGTATTCACAGGCAAGGCAGATAATGGCCGGGCTGGGTATGGATCACGATCGCCCGATTATATCGCAGGTATCACGCTTCGATAAGTGGAAAGACCCGTGGGGCGTGGCTGACGCCTACAGGCTGGCGAAAAAAGAGGTACCCGGTCTTCAGCTTGCCTTTGTCGGTGCCATGACAGCCAAAGACGATTTTGATGCTTGTGAAATTCTAAAAAATCTTCAGGGTTATTGCAGAGACGATTCCGATATCCATATCTTTTCCGACCCGCAGCTTATCGGCGACAGGGAAGTGAACGCTTTTCAGTCCGGCTCGGATGTTGTCCTTCAGAAGTCCATTCGTGAGGGCTTCGGTCTGACGGTGGCGGAGGCCATGTGGAAAGAGAGGCCTCTAATCGGTGGTAACTGCGGTGGTATCAGACACCAGATTCGCGATGGCGAAACCGGTTTTCTGGTAGATAATCCTTCTGACTGCGCCGAGCGGATTGTGACCTTGCTGAGGAACCCTGACGTTGCCGAAAGCATGGGCAGGGCTGGAAAAGAGTCCGTGAGGGGGAAATACCTCATGCCCCGCCTGCTCAGGGACTATCTGTATCTGGCTTCGGACCTGGTGAATTGACGGAATACCATAGCAGGACTATTTAGATATCCTTGTTATTCGCTATTCTCTTTTCACCCGACTGCTTACAGGCGCTCAGTGAGGCTATGAGAAAGTAGAAATAGCTGACATACTCCGCTGCTCTTCCCAGCCAGGCAATCCGACCCTCCAGCGGTCCTCGGGATATGAAGATGACTCCCGCCGCGAAGAGTATCAAACCCAGAGAATACCAGAAATATATATCATGCCGTAACTCGCGGTATTTCTTAAGGTAAATCAACGCCGCGCTCACGCAGAAAACAGCCGCTATTCCCTGCACGATGTCCCTGGCAGAGAAATGTACTGAAAATGTATGCGTGAGGAACGTTATAATGTCCTTGTAAGCCAGCCAGGTAAGGATGCTGATAATCAATACAATACCGATGTAGATTGCAGTGATACTCAGTATATTCAACCCTATTTTCTGGATAGGAGTGTTTTGGCTATTTATACTTAAAATAGCCCCTGTCAGGTATATCGCCGAGGCTATAAACACACCGCTATCGTATTCGGTGTAGCGTGTATTCAGGTCGGAATTCGGCAGCCACCCGTAAAGGATAATAGCGAATCCGAAAGCCAGCGCGCCTCCCCCGAGGGCCAGTGTCTCCGGAGAACTGGAACGGAGGTAATTCTTGGTGGCGAAATAAATGATGAACACGGCAACGACACTGATGAATATGGTGTTGATAACCGCTGTGGACCAGTGCAGCCGGAAGTCCTCGGCGATATCAAGTATATCGAGAAGGATGAAAATAACCCCGAGTATAATAAGGAAAAAAGTCAGGCACAGGGCTATACGTTTTACGGCGAATCGCTTAATCATTACAGTGTACGGTAGTAAAAGCCTTTTTTACGCGCTTCGGTGGCGTCGACACATCTTTTCACGTCCACCAATACCGGTCTTTCGCCAGTTACCTTGACCAGTTTGTCGATGTTTATCGTTAGCCCGGATTCCATGAAAATGTCATGCGCCACTGCCACGATGATCCCATCGAAACCGGTTTCCTGGTCCATGTTATCAAGGATTTTTATACCATATTCCTCTTCGGCTTCGGCCATATCCAGCATGGGGTCATAGCCGAAGACCGTAATACCGTATCCCCTGAGTTCCTTAATTACCTGCTTGACGGGTGTTTCCCGGGTATCAGGTACATTCTCTTTATAAGTAAGGCCCATGATGAGAATCCTGGAGCCCTTGATAACTTTACCGACTTCATTAAGGGCTTTTATGGTTATCTCGGCAACGTGCTTGCCCATGGAATCGTTGATAGCTCTGCCTGCCAGAATCACCTGCGCGTTATAGCCGTATTGCTTGGCTCTATGGACCAGGTAATAGGGGTCAACCGGGATGCAGTGCCCGCCAACGAGACCGGGGGAGTAGCGGTGGAAATTCCATTTGGTAGATGCTGCATCCAGTACGTCTTTAGTATCGATGTTAAGCTTATCAAAGATGACTGATAGTTCGTTCATCAACGCTATGTTCAAATCGCGCTGGATATTTTCTATAACCTTGGCGGCTTCGGCTGTCTTAATATCCCTGGCTTTATATACGTTGGGGAATATGACGCTGTAAAGTTTTTCCACTATTTCGGCTGTTTCCTCGTCCATTCCTGAGACAACTTTAACTATCTTATCGATGGTATGCTCTTTGTCGCCGGGATTGACTCTTTCGGGGGCATAGGCAATCTTGAAATCCTCACCGCATGTGAGCCCAGATTCTTTTTCCAGAATCGGTCTGACGATCTCCTCGGTCACGCCGGGATATACCGTCGATTCCAGGATAACAATGCTGCCTCTTTTCAGGTTCTTACCGGTGGTAGTAGCCGCACTCTCAACGAGGCTGAGGTCAGGCTCTTTGGACTGTGTCACCGGTGTCGGTACGCAGATAATGATAAAGTCAGCCTGGGCTATCATTGCAGGTTTATCGGTAAATGTGAGGTTATTGATGGCATGGCTCTTACTTAACCCGGCTATTCTTTTACTGTTAATATCGTAGCCGATTACTTGCAGTCTTTTGGCAAAAGCTTCGGCTAGGGGCAGGCCCACGTACCCCAACCCGATGATGCAGACCACTGATTTTTCCAGGTTTGTTTTCATATTGATAGCCCCTCGTTTCTCATTAATTTATTACTTCTAAAAACACGTGACCATGATAGGTCATCTATTTATTCTATCCGGAATGAACGCCTGCGAAAAATTTGACTGAAAGCCCTGAGAATTCCGTAAGCTCCCGAAACTCGTGATTTAAAGATCGGCAGTGACGCAAGCGCTTCAACCCGTTTTAGTCGGTATAAATCTGCATGCTTATCAATAAAACCATATTCAATAGTTACTGCTGATTGATAGCCTGAGGCTTTTACTTCATCGAGGACGCGCCGGTTATAGGAACCTGCGGGATAGCAAAAATGCTCGACTTTTCGGCCGATTATATTCTCAATCTCCTCTTTTGAATGAAGTATTTCATTTTCAAGCTCAACATCATCAGTTAGATTGGCACAGTTGGGATGAGTTCGGGTATGACTTCCGATTTCAAGTATTTCGGCGTCGAGTTCTTTTAGTTCGTCCCAGCTGGCAAGAGTATACTCTTCGGGAAGATTTTCTTTCTCGACTTGAGTAAATTGTTTGAGGTGTTCCTGCATTTCTTTGTTTGTAATACTGCGGAGTTTCTTTTTAATGTCTTTTATCGCATATTCGTAGGATTTCATGTCAGATAAAATATAAGTATATTTCTTACCTTTGAAGAAGAACAGGAACTCTCCCGGCTTTTGACTATTTATTAACGTTTCCACATGGTCTGACCAGATTAGCGTATCCATTCCTGTATTATCGGAGACCACGTAAAGACAACCCTTGGCGTTGTATTCCTGCATGATGGGGTAGGCATTTTTTATAACATTCTTCAGGCCGTCGTCAAAGGTAAGGACAACATTTTTATTAAACTCTCCGTTATTCTTGATGGTATTTATTAATTCAGTCATGGTTATGAGGTTATAACTTTTATTTTTAAGATATTCCATTTGTTTCATAAAGGATGATCTGGTAATGAACCTGTCGTCATAACCCTTTAATTGAGTAAAGCTGTCATCGCAAATACCATGGTACCAGAGAATGAGTACTTTTCTGCGATTCAGTCTGCTCAACAAAGCATTTATTCCCAGGATGTCTAGCAGCCATAAAAAGAAAATCCGTATATTCATGCTATCCTTCAGAAATATTACACCATTTTTGATTAAGCTTTATTTTGAACTACTTATATTAAATTAGCCAGTCGATTATGAGGGTACAATACTACTTTATCTCATGATTTTCCAGCGTACAAATTCAGAAAATTTATCCATATGGTTGCCCCAAGTACAAGCGGTATCCAGGCTAGTGTCCTCAGCCATATTGCTCTTTTATCATACCCCCGGTACTGCGCCATTACGACAAAGGCCTGTCGTCGCTTGCCCATCATCAGGCTGTACGCCAGAGTCTTTATCTCGTTGTTTATTTTAGTCCAGCCCTCCGGTGATATCAGAATTCTGTGATAGGTCAGCCAGCTGATCAGACAACGTCGTGTTAATGACGGTTTCAGCGCCTTCATGACTGATTCGGGTACCGGTGCTTCCAGTAGCTCTTGAGCCCATTTTAGGGCGTAGTAGATTATGGCGGTGATTCCCAGAGACTTCTCCGTCCTGACGATGTAATCCCAGTCAAGGTTGTTCCGGTACTTCCTGATTATCTCATTAATGTCTACAAGGTGTTTGAAATGCTTTTCGTCGTGTACCAGCAGTTTTGTGGCTATGTATAACAGGGTATCTTCGGGTGAAGGTACCATCGTGTTGCCTCCCTGGTACTGGTATTGCCTGGCCCGACGCCAGATTTCCTCCCGCTTGACCACTTCTAATTTGGGGTCGTGCAAATCCCAGTGAAGTTCCACGATAAACGGAAATCTTGCCTTCTTGATATATATCCGGTGAAAAGGATGCAGTGGTTTTTTCGGCATTATGTACCTTGTATAGTCCATTCCTTCCAGAAGAGAGCTGGCTTGAATTACTTTATCCGGTTGTACCAGAACATCTATGTCATTGGTAGTGCGTAATCCTGGATTGACATAAAGTTGCTCGCCGAGAACGGTACCCTTCAGGGTGATAACATCTATATCGTTCTGATTGAATATTGAGAGGATTCTAGTAAGTTCATCGGAAAGGAAAATACTTCTATGTATGTTATCGGAATAGATACGGTTAAGTCGTTCTGCGTATATTTCAGGCACTTTGTCAGTGAGGTTAAACCTGGTAAGATTGTGTGCCAGCAGGGGAGCAACCCCATGGTATTTGGCCAGATCAAGCAGGTATTCCCAGTTTACATTCCCCGCCAGAATCTTTGACAGCCGTTTTAAATTATCAGGCGATAAGCTAGTAGTAGTACCGAGGAGCAATATTTCCCTGGCGGCTCGTTTACCGGTTACAAAACGCCTGTTTTTAAACTCTTCTTTATTCTCTATCTGGCTATGTATCATTGTTTGTTGTAGCATTTCACTCTTGAATTATTCTAGCTGGTTTAGTATTGTATCAGGCTTCCTTCCATCTTGGCTTTCTTCAGAGCTCTCCTGAATACAAGGAAAGACAGGGGTGTCAGGACAAGGGTAAAAGCCAAAAGCACCAGGATGTCATACCGGAGCTCGTATATAGATTTTCCCTGCAACATGGCCAGTCTCATGGAATCCAGAGCGTAGGTCAGGGGCAAGACCTTGGAGACTGGCTCCAGCCAGTCGGGGAGTACGGCTACCGGATAGAACACTCCTGCCAGCAGACTGGATGCACCGTTGAGCATTATCGCCACCGGGTCGCCTTTTTTCACGATAAGCACCAGTGCTGCAGAAAGGACCCCGAATCCGGTAAAGCTGGCTATAGAAAGAAGCATTATCAGTAATGCTCCACCGATGTTGGCACCACCCAGGTCAGCCCCGAAAATAAATGCTCCGACTACCAGGTACAGCACCACCCGGAATATCATCATCACATATCCCCACAATGATGAGCAAATAAGGATGGTGCTGAGACGGGTGGGGCTGAGGAGCATTATTTCCAGAGTACCCATTACCTGTCCCTCACGGATGCTTGTAGCAAAGCTGGAAAGTGAGAGTCCCAAAAACCCGGTAAAGGCCAGCCCGATAAGGACGAAAGAGAAGTAATTGCCACCGTAGGCCTCAAGCTGCGGCGCGATAGCCCCTCCGAAAAGCTCTGACAGGAAATAGAAGATGGCCACGCTGAAGAAGACACCGCCGATTTGCAGCATAAAGGAGAAGCGGTAACTTATTGCCTGGGAAAAATCGCGCTTGATAAAAGCGCCCGCAACAGACATTTAGCCATTCTCCTTGCCCGTATCAGTATGCAGGGCGTGCAGGAATATCTCTTCAAGCGGCAGCGGGTCCAGCTGGCAGTCCATAATATCAGCACCGCTGTTCACTGTCACCTTCATGATATGGGGTAATACCGCCGCACGATTTGAAATTACCATCTTCAGTTTTACCAAACCGTCATGCGTTTCCGTCAGGTTGCAGTCGAGTACGCCATCTATAGCCCTCAGCTGGTTCAGGATGGACTCAGAGTAATTACCGACCTCCAGCACGCACTCTTCCTGAGTCTGAAATATGGTCCGTAATTCGCTGACCGTTCCCACCGCCTTGAGATGGCCACGGTCCATAATTGCCAGGCGGTCGCAGAGCTGTTCGGCTTCGTTCAGGTTATGCGTTGCCAGAACGACCGTTTTCCCCTCGGCGGCTATCTTGTCCTTGAGGAAAATCCGTACCGTCTGGGCACTGACGGGGTCGAGGCTGCGGGTTGGTTCATCGACGAAGAGGAGACGGGGTTCGCTGAGCAGGCCTCTGGCTATGGCGAGTTTCTGACGCATCCCGGTGGAGTAGTTCTGAAATCTGGTGTCACCATCGTCGGCAAGACCAACGAGCTCCAGCAGTTTGTTGATGCGAGCGCTGGCCTGTTTTTGGGGGAGATGGTACAGGGAGGCGTAAAACCGGAGGTTCTCACGTCCGGTAAGACGCCAGTAGAAACTCCTTTCTTCGGCGCTGATTAGTCCTACCGTTTCTTTTACGGATTGTGCGTCTCTGGCGACATCATGTCCGAACACCCGGGCTGTACCCGAATTGGGCAGTACCAAGCAGCACAGCATTTTTATCAGGGTGGTCTTTCCCGCACCGTTGGGTCCGAGCATACCGAAAAATTCGCCATCCCTAATCTCCAGGCTGACGTTTTTCACCGCCTCGACCCACTCCCTGAGTCTGAAAGGCAGTAGATCGCGGTAGCCGGATGTCCGGGGAAATCTCTTGGTTAAATTTTCGATATTTATCGCTGCGTTCATAGCACCTACCGGAATCCAGTAAGCCATTGAATCCTGCCCAGCATTTTTTTTATGGTTATCTGCAGCGGCACACGGTATTGGGCCAGCCATGTGATGAGTAGTGTGTTAAGCCCGTTCAGTCTGCCTTCCAGCTTCAGGATTCTACTATTGCGTTCTATCTGGATAACCTTTCCGAATACCTGCTCTTCAGCCACCAGTTTATCGTATTGCCGCATGCTATCACCATTGGTTAACAATGAGCCGGAGACGTTTCTCTTTATAAATCTGTGGGCTATGAAGCTGCCTGACGGAACACGATATATTACGATATCACCGGGATGAAGCTCATCGGCTTTCCTTGGCTCGATAAGCAGGGTATCTCCGTTTTTTATCAGGGGATACATGCTCTCACCGCGGCTTTTCGCCCGCCAGGAAGGCCCTTCGGACACAACTTCGCGGGAACCGTTAATCGGTGAGACGGAGATTTTTTCAATTATCTTATCCCTGTCGCAATATGCGTTTGTTGACATAGTGTGCACTACTCCGCTCACATGTGTACTGGGAATATTATTAATATACTAGGCAATTTACGTAAGATGCAAGTCACAATTATGTAAGAATTTGGTAAAAATTATATATTACTAGGTTGAAAATCCCCCGGGACGGTAGACACGAATAACGAGGATAACCTTGTTACTGGCCTGATGAAATGATACAATTCACATTAATGGTTAGGCACACCGCTGGTTTCAAGAGGCTTTCGTGACACTAATCAGGGCTTTCATCCTGGGTATAGTACAGGGTCTGACCGAATTCCTGCCGATAAGTAGTTCCGGTCACCTCGTGTTATTACCGGCAGCTCTTGGTTGGGACTCCCCGACTCTTGTATTCGATGCTACCGTCCACCTCGCCACATTGATAGCCGTCATAGCGGTTTTCTGGCGTGACGTGGGCACTCTTATCGTCGCCTGGTGGAAGGGTCTGTGGGGCTGGCAACCCATGAAAACGGTTGAGTCCCGAATAGCCTGGTGGATAGTAGTAGGCACGATACCCGGTGTTCTGGCGGGAGTGTTTCTGGAAAGCACCTTTGAATCCTTTTTCTCCGAGCCTAGAGCCGTCGGCGGCTTTCTTCTGGCCACGGCTCTGTTGCTGGTTCTGGCCGATATTCTGGGCAGGTACCGGCGAGGTTTTACGGATATCACCTGGTGGGACGGGCTTATCATCGGCATAGGGCAGGCAGCATCGATTTCGCCGGGCTTATCCCGTAGCGGTACCACCATATCCGTCGGGGTTTTTTGCGGACTTTCCCGAGAGGCGGCGGCGCGTTTCTCTTTTATCCTGGCAATACCCATTATTCTCGGAGCTGGATTGGCCAATCTGGTAGAATTATTTGAATCTGGTAACGTATCCGCCGAAGCCCCCGCCCTGGTCATGGGATTTTTCACCGCTGCCATTTCCGGATATGCTGCCATCAGGTTCCTCCTGGCTTACCTGCGTAAAAGACGTTTATACCCCTTTGCAATATATTGTGTGCTGATAGGTATTCTGGCGATCGCCTTCCTGTAAAAAGAGATGCGGCTATTGGCGGACAGAACTCGTGATGAGACTGAAGGGGCATATCAAGAGGCTAGTTTAGGTCATATCCCTGTCGTTTCTTCGCCTTTCACCCAGCCTTTTTATCTGTAAAATGAGTACGAAGACGGCAAACAGGGTTATAATCAATGAAGCGCTGATTTCTATCCAGAGTACAAGCGGGTCTCTTTGTATGAAGTAGACTGCTCCGTACGCAGCGATGACAATCATGTGGACAAGCCAGGCAATAGCCAGTGCTATGAGCAGCATCTGGCTGATAAGTACAACAGTGGTGAACTTCAGCCGCCGCCGCATTGATAATTGTCTGTTTTCAGTTGTCCGGAACCACTTTAGCATTAACTACCTGTTATTCGACATATCCTCGAAGCATATCGCGTCGGCGATAAATCACTACCGCTAACACCGTTAACAATACAATCAAGGTTCCGCCGATAATGATTCCGAGGGATCCCCAGCTGATTGCTCTTGTTATTGATTCCTCGATGAGTGTAAATTTCTCGAACTGGATACTGTGAACAACCCCGTTTTCTGACTGA
>DUFB01000085.1 GCA_011192005.1 Dehalococcoidia bacterium | reverse complement strand
AAGCCGCTGAGTTCCTCTTCTCCTGTCAGTCTAAAGAGGGTGATATCCGTGGTTTTATCGGCAACCAGTACGCCACTTACTACACCGGTTACATTCTGTCGCTGCTTATCCGGGCGGGCTACGAGGATGATATTCGCGTCGAAAAGGGCATGCGATGGCTCCTCTCCACTCGCCAAGACGACGGCGGCTGGACTATCCCTATTTTAACCCATAAATATGACAGGGAAACGGGATACCGGCTTACGTCCCAAAACATGAAACCCATCGAGCCCGACAGGACAAAACCCCTTTCCCATAACTGGACGGATATGGTCCTGCGCGCCTTTGCCGCTCATCCTCGCTACAGGCAGATGAAGCAAGCTCACGACGCTGGAGCTCTCCTGAAATCTTCCTTCTTTTTGCCCGACGCCTATCCTTCTTATCGGGCACCGCGTTACTGGACCAGATTCGCCTTCTGGTGGCCAAACTTGCTCACAGCTCTGGATTCGCTTTATCTTCTGGGTTTTACCAGAAATGACTACGATATTCGCAGGGGACTTCAATGGTTTGTTGATAACCAGCAATCGGACGGCCTGTGGAACCTGGAAAGTCATAAGGATATATCCGCTAAAGACTTCGAAGAAAGACTCTGGCTGGGACTGCGTATCTGCCGCATGTTTAAAAGTTATTACCCCTGAATGGTTTACCCCCAACCCCCATAATTGTTTATTCCCATCCGACCGACCTCGCGGCATCTTGCCCATTACCCGTAGTAACCCCCCTTCCCGCCTAAAAGGAAAGACGCTAAATCAAGCACTATCTGTCTCCCACTTTCGTAAAGGGGGAATAAGGGGGATTTAGGCAAGGGGAAAAAGGGGTTGAGGTACGCACTCCAATCAGAAACAAATACAGCCACAAACACCCCTCCTTGACTCCCCTCCCACCACTCCTTATAATTTAACTAAGTTTATCCTTAGACTCGTTAATACCCCATAAATCTAAACGCAACTACCGTAGAAAACAACTGCATAGGGGGACATTATTTTACTCTGACCCGTCTCACTGCCTTCTCTCGAAGGGAGGAACGATACTTTGGACTATTTCTTAACCGATGAGCAAAAGACCATTAAAAGCCTCGCCCGCCAGATTGCCGAGGAAAGAGTTTTGCCGGTGCGGGCGGAACTCGATGAAAAGGAAGAGTTCCCCTGGGACATTATGAGGGAACTGGGCAGTTCCGATATGTTCCGCGTTTTCATTCCCGAAGAGTACGAAGGACTCGGCGGCGGCTGTCTCGAGCTCTGCCTGGTGGTGGAAGAACTCAGCCGCGTTTGCAGCGGGGTGGCGGTAAGCTATGCCGCCAGCGCCCTCGGCTGTATGACCCTGATGGAATACGGCACCGACGAACAGAAGCGTATATTTCTCCCCGGTATCGCCAGCGGCGAGAAAATCGGTGCCTTCGCCGTCACCGAATCGACGGCCGGCAGTGATATCAGCAATATCAAGACCACCGCGGAAAAGGTCGAAGGGGGTTATCTCCTCAACGGCACAAAGCAGTTCATCACCAACGGTGGCGAAGCTGCCATTTACACGGTCATCGCCCTGACGGACAAGACCAGGGGGGCTCGCGGTGCCAGTGCCATTATCGTCGAGAAAGATACCCCCGGTTTCATCTTCGGCAAGAAAGAAAAAAAGATGGGCATACGCTCCTCCGCCACCCGCGAACTGGTCTTTAAAAACTGCCTCGTCCCCGAGGAAAACTTGCTCGGTAAACCCGGCCTCGGCTTCATTCAGGCTTTGCGACTTTTCGATAAGTCCCGCCCTGGCATCGGTGCCCAAGCGGTCGGCCTGGCCCAGGGCGCCCTCGAAGCGGCCGTGGACTACGCCGAGCAGCGGGTGCAATTCGACCAGCATATCATCAATATCCAGGCCGTGCAGCACATGCTGGCGGACATGGCGATTCAGACCGAAGCCGCCCGTGCTCTCGTCTACGCCGCCGCCAGGCACGTCGATAGCGGTGCCAAGAGTGTCACCGAGGAATCGTCGATGTCCAAGGTCTTTGCCTCCGACACTGCCATGAAGGTAGCCACCGATGCCGTCCAGATTTGCGGCGGCTCCGGCTACATGCGGGACTATCCTGTGGAGAAGATGATGCGTGACGCCAAAATCCTCCAGATATACGAGGGCACTAACCAGGTGTTGCGTAACACCATCGCCCTCAACCTGCGAAAGAGAAAGGGCAGGACTGCATGAACATCGTCGTCTGCATGAAACAGGTCCCCGGCACCACGCAGGTTAAAATCAATCCCGAGACCAATTCCCTCGTTCGCGAGGGTATCGAAAATATCATCAACCCCTTTGATACTTATGCCCTAGAAGAAGGCGTGCGATTACGGGAAAAGTACGGCGGTAAGGTAACCGTCGTTTGCATGGGGCCGCCGCAGGCGGAGTCGGCACTCCGCGAGGCTATCTCTCTCGGTGCCGACGACGTGATACTGCTTTCCGACCGCGCTTTCGCCGTCGCCGATACCTGGGCTACCGCCCGTACGCTTTCGGCGGCGATGAAGAAACTGGCTTCGTACGATATCATCATCTGCGGTCGGCAGACCATCGACGGCGATACCGGCCAGGTCGGACCGGAGCTCGCCGAGATGCTGGAAGTCCCCTTCGTGGCTTACGTCAGCAATATCGAGGAGATAAAAGAGTCTTACCTGCGGGTGCGGCGCATGGTCGAGGAAGGCCATGAAATCATCGAGACCTCCCTTCCCACCGTCATCACCGTCGCCAAGGAGATTAACGTACCCCGTCTTCCCTCCCTCCGCGGCATCATGAAGTCTAAAAACGCCGCCATCACCACCTGGACCATTGCTGACCTGAATGTGTCCCCGGATATGGTGGGGCTGGCCGGCTCTTCCACCCAGGTAATAAAAATCTTCTTCCCGCAGCGGGTCCACAGGGCCGAGATACTTGAAGGAGACCTGGATACTCAGGTGGATACGCTCATCGACAGGTTGAAAGGCGCCAACCTGTGCTGAGGTAACTATGGATAAGATAGCCCGGGTCGACACCCTGAAATGTGTTGGCTGCGGGGAATGTACATATGTTTGTCCGGTTGGCGTGCTAGAAGTGGTCGATACCAAGTGCCGTGTGAACGAGGGGTGTATCGGCTGCGGGGCTTGCGTGGATATCTGCAACTGGAGAGCGATAACCCTGGTGGATGAGAAAGACCAGAAGAAAGACTGACCTATAAAATGGGAATAAATTTCGACCTTGAAAAGTGCGTCGGCTGCGGCAGCTGCGTCCCGGCCTGTCCCTTCGGATTGCTGGAAATTGTCGATGATAAAGTACAGTTAAAGGAAGGCTGCACGCTCTGCGGCGCCTGCCGTGACGCCTGCGCTTACGAAGCCATCACCATCGAGGTGGAGACTTCACCAGAGAGTCGGGCGGACATCGATAGTTACCGCGGCATCTGGGTTTTTGCCGAGCAGCACCGCGCCAATCTCAAGAATGTCTCTTTCGAGCTTCTGTCCAAGGGACGGGAACTCGCCGATATTCTTTCGACGGAGCTATGTGCGATATGCTTCGGGTATAACGTCACCAATACTGACCTGCTTTTCGCTTACGGCGCCGACAAAATATACCTTATAGACAACCCCGAGCTCGCCGATAACCAGGAAGACTACCTTACCTACCAGTTCGTCGAGCTTATCCGCGAGCACAAACCGGAGGTGGTGCTGGCCGGGGCTACTGCCCTGGGTCGCTCTTTCTTCCCGCGCGTTGCCGCCATTCTCAACACCGGACTTACCGCCGACTGCACCGGACTGGATATCGATACGGAGAAAAGGCTCCTCCTCCAGACGCGCCCCACCTTCGGCGGCAACATCATGGCTACCATCATCTGCCCCGCCAGCCGGCCCCAGATGGCTACCGTCCGGCCCCGCGTTTTCAAGAAGGTTCAGCCCGACACAGGACACAAAGGAGATGTAATCCGGGTCGACTTTAAGCCCGATAATTTTCAGACCAGGACAATGCTACTTGAATTCATTGATGAAGTCACCGAGACGGTCAAGCTGGAAGACGCCGATATCATCGTTTCCGGGGGAAGAGGACTGGGTAAACCGGAGAATTTCAAGCTGCTCGAGGAACTTGCCGGGGTGCTGGGGGCAGCTCTGGGTGCTTCACGCGCCACGGTGGACGAGGGATGGATTCCCTATTCCCACCAGGTGGGTCAGACCGGCAAGACCGTCTGTCCCAGGCTGTATATCGCCTGCGGAATCTCCGGGGCTATCCAGCACCTGGCCGGTATGCAGACCTCCGATATCATCGTCGCCATCAACGACGACCCCAATGCCCCCATCTTCGAGGTGGCTACCTACGGAATCGTCGGCGACCTCTTCGAGGTCGTGCCCCTCCTCATCAAGAAGCTCAAGGAACAGTAAAAAAACCTGTCATTCCCGCCCAAGCGGGAATCCAGTCTCCCTCTGCTTATCTGTGGGTGGGCGGGTAATAAAAAACCAGAAACAACCAGTTCGCCCGTCCGCCGGTTATATGGTATAATGGATATACTTAGCAGGAAAACAAGCTCGGATACGCCTTAAGGCCGTCAACACATCCCTGACGGCGGTCAATATACGTTATAAATAATTCTTAAAGACACCCTGAGAATTTAAAAATCACCACAATCCCCATCTTCGATATTTATCTATACTCTTTTATCAAGGAGGATAACATGTCACAGGCAAAAAACGGCGATACCGTAAAAGTCCACTACACCGGCAAGTTGAATGATGGCACGGTATTCGACACCTCAACCGACCGCGAACCGCTGGAGTTCACCATCGGTAACGGACAACTCATTCAGGACTTCGAACAGGCGGTAATCGGCATGAATCCGGGTGAATCGAAGACGGTCCAGATATCCTCTAAAAACGCCTACGGCCCCCACCGCGATGATATGCTCATCGTCGTGGACCGCAGTCAGTTCCCCGAAAACCTGGAACCGAGGATCGACCAGCAACTTCAGATACGTAATCAGAATGGTGAATCATCGGTAGCAACAGTTGTCGATATATCCGGAACCAGCGTTACCCTGGACGCCAACCACCCGCTGGCTGGGCAGGACCTTACCTTCGAAATCCAGCTAACCGAAATCGCCTGAGCACCCCAATTTATCTCAAACCCCTTGCTACAGGCACACCTTTTAACCTATAATATTATGTTGTACCTCTCCGTATGAAGTCGAGGCATAATGCAGATAAACGTTTCCCAGTTACTTCAAGAGCCCATCGGGTCATCAAGGCGTTACCAGGTAAATGAGACGGCTGTTTTCGATAATGGCAGTACGCATCAGCTTACCGGCGAATGTCAGCTGTTACGCACCCAGCGCAGCGTACTGGTAAAATGCCAGGTTGATACCGATGCCGAACTAACGTGCAGTCGTTGTTTAACCGCATTCCGGCAGCCACTGACCATCAACTTCGAAGAGGAATATTTACCCACCGTGGATATCTTGACCGGTGCCCCTCTGGATACGCCGGACGAAATCAATCATTTTACCATCGATAAAAACCACGTCCTCGAACTCAACGAGGCAATCCGACAATACGCCCTACTGGTCATGCCCATGAAACCACTATGTCGGGAAGACTGCCCTGGATTATGCCAGAAATGCGGGAAAAACCTGAACGAAGGTCCCTGCGACTGCCCTCAGCAGGAAATCGACTCACGCTGGGCTAAACTGACGAATCTATTGTAACATCTTTATTTTTAATACAAATTTATAAACGGAGTACTTTATGGGAGCTTTACCAAAACGAAAGAAGAGCAAGTCAAGAGCCGGGAACAGATTGAGCCACAGCGCTGTAAAACCCCCGGTGTACATAGAATGCCCGCAATGTCACAGTCCAAAACTTCCCCACCACGCCTGTCCAACCTGCGGTACCTACAACGGGCGTGAGGTTGTCAAGGTAGAGAAACGGAAAAAGGCAGCCGGTTAGCCATATTAGTATTGGAGAGTATTTGATATGACTAAAGTAGCCTGGGTATTCCCCGGTCAGGGTTCACAGTCAGTAGGCATGTGCCGTGACCTTTATGATGTGAATAATACCGCCAGGGAGGTATTCGAGCAGGCCGATGAAGTCCTCGGGATCAAATTGTCCAGGCTCTGTTTCGAAGGACCTGAGGAAGAACTTACCCAGACCATTAACGCCCAGCCGGCCCTGGTGACCGCCAGCTACGCCTGTTTACAGGCAGCACGAGAGATTGCCGGAAAAAGCCTGCCCGAGCCTTCCTTCCTAGCCGGCCACAGTCTGGGTGAATATACCGCTCTCACTGTAGCCGGTGTTTTTGACTTTGCTACGGCGGTACATCTAGCCAGGGAAAGAGGACGATTAATGCATGAAGCCGGTCAGCTACAATTAGGCAGCATGGCGGCTATAATCGGACTGGAAGAGCAATTACTCGCCGAAGTATGCAAAAAGACAGATACCGTGATGGCCAATGTAAATTGCCCCGGTCAAATCGTCATCAGCGGTGCTGCTGATAACATCACCAAAGCCATGGAAATGGCTACTGCCGCCGGAGCCAAACGCGCTATCGAACTTCAGGTAAGTGGCGCTTTCCATTCGCCGTTGATGAAACCGGCCGTGGATGGACTGGTCAAATATCTGGAAGAGACCGAGATGAAAGACCCGGCGGTACCGGTAATTGCCAATATGACCGGAGAGCCTTTATCCACCGCCGCGGAAGTAAGAGCCGAACTCCGTAACCAGTTGACCAACCCGGTACTGTGGCAGCGTACTATCGAATATATTTACGGACAGGGAGTACCGACCTTTATCGAAATCGGGCCGGGTAAAGTGCTGACGGGGCTTATCAGGAGAATCAATAGCGAAGCCAGGACCATTAATCTGAACGACCTGGAGTCCATCAGAAACCTGGCCAGCGAATAACGAGTCCGGGAGTAACAGCATCATGGACCTTACCGATAAAGTAGCCATCGTTACCGGCAGTGCCCGGGGAATCGGGCGAGAAATCGCCCTGAAACTGGCTGAGGTCGGTGCCGATGTTGCTGTCAATGATATCGAAGTCGCCGCCGAATCCCTGGAAAGCGTTGTTAAAGAAATCAAAGCTCTCAACAGACGCAGCCTGGCCGTTACCGCTGATGTCAGCTCCTCTGCAGATGTCAACCGTCTCATCGAGACCGTCATCGGGGAGTTCGGTAAGATCGACATCCTGGTTAATAACGCCGGAGTAACCCGCGACCAGTTATTGATGAAGATGACCGAAGAGGAATGGGATACCGTATTAGATATCGACCTTAAAAGCGCTTTTCTCTGTACCAAGGCGGTAATACGACACATGCTCAAGCAACGTTCGGGGAGGATTATCAGTATCGCCAGTGTCGTTGGTATGGTGGGTAATGCCGGGCAGGCAAACTATGCTTCCGCCAAAGCAGGAATAATCGGCTTCACCAGGTCGATTGCCAAAGAAGTAGGTTCCCGCAGTATAACCGTGAACGCCATCGCCCCCGGTTATATCCAGACCAAAATGACCGAACAACTCAACGATGACCAGCGGCAGGAGATGCTGAAACGTATTCCTCTAAACAGCCTGGGAACTCCGCGCGACGTGGCTGAAGCCGTGGCTTTCCTGGCTTCCGAAGAGGCCAGATATATTACCGGACATGTCCTCAACGTAGACGGAGGCATGGCCGGGGTATAATCGATTAAGTTTTCAAGCTGAACGTCAGGACTCGGCTAGTTGCCTCTTCTCCGTGAGGTCAATCCTGGGACCGAGCTTTCGCATCCGCCATTCCTGCAGGCAGTGAAGTACCTCATCGTCGGTAATATCATGCCAGTATTTATAATAATCCGAAAGGTAAAACTGCGGCGAAGTCCCCACGGCACAGGTCACCACTTTATCCGCCACTTTTTTCAATTCTTCGATAACTGCCTCCGGGCCTACCGGGACGGCAGAGATTATTCTATCCGGTTTACGGAGCCGCACCGACTCTATAGCCGCCCTCATAGTATACCCTGAAGCCAGCCCATCATCCACTATAATTACCGTCCGTCCGCTTACAGTAAGCGGTGGCCTGTCTTTATGATAAAGCAGGCTTCTGTTGCGTATGTCCGCTCTCACCTGATTTACCTGGTAATTTATCTGCTGCTGACTGAGACCAGCGCTCTTCACCACATCCTCATTGTAGATTATCGTGCCATCATCGGTTACCGAACCAAAACCACCTTCGGGGCTGAGGGGAAGAGGAATCTTACGTGATATAACCATGTCGAGTTCAACATCGAGGGCCAGGGCTACACTGAGGGCTACCGCGACGCCGCCGTTAGGAATACCCAATACAACCACAGGTTTTCCGTAATATTCAACCAGCTTATTTGCCAGCTGACGTCCGGCGTCATACCGGTTTTCAAAGATGGGCGTGGTAGAAGGCAGATGCATCTTATTCTCCTTCCGGGTATTTGTATTGCTGTGCTATTTTATCAGTTTAAATTCGTTTACGTCCACAAGGCCAAGGTCGGTAAGTCTGATTTCCGGGATCACCGGTAGTGCGATAAATGAAAGAGTAGCGAAAGGCGACGGTAACACCGTCCCCAGGTCGGCAGCTATTTTTTCAAGTCTTTCCAGACCAGCAACCACATCCTCCAGTGGTTGGTCGGATAACAACCCGGCGATGGGCATGGCCAGGCTGGCCAGTACTTTACCTTCCGCCGCCACGACCAGACCACCCTGCATCCTTTCAATCTCCTTAACAGCAGCGATCATATCACCATCACTGGCACCAACGACAACGATATTGTGAGAATCATGGGCAATGGAAGAAGCCAGAGCTCCCTTCTTCAGGCCGAAGCCGGTAATCAGCCCCAGTCCCACATTGCCTGTCGCCCGGTGCCTTTCGATGACCACTGCTTTCAAAATATCACGTTCCACATCCGGTACAATCAATCCATCGACGGTTTTTACTTTCACTGATTTTTTACGGGTGATTATCTGGTCGGGTATCACCTCGATAACATTTTGATACTCGCCGCTGGCTTTCAGTCGAAAAGACTCTTCGGAAATAGACCCGATTTTCAGGGTATTTCTCAAACGGCTGCCGTGAGTTTGAAACGATGCGAAAATTGCTTCGCTCCGCCGCGCCACCAGCCGCCCCTGGTAAAAGACCTCATTGATTATTAACTCATACAGGTTATCGAGCACTATCAGGTTGGCGTCATAACCTGGTGCAATCGCCCCGAGTTTATCTAGTCCAAAATACCGGGCGGTGTTTACGGTAGCCATTTGAATCGCCCTTATCGGTTCCATTCCCAGCTTTATCGCCTTACGCACGACCGCATCGATATCTCCATCATAAAGCAGGTCGGTGCAATTGCGGTCATCAACCACAAAAAAGCACCGGGGCCAGGTCTTATCGTCGACCAGCGGGAGAAGCGCTTCCAGGTTCTTCTCCGAGGAGCCCTCCCTTATCATGACAAACATACCGCTTTGAAGCTTTTCGCGGGCCTCATCCAGAGCGACAGATTCATGGTCGGAGCGCATACCGGCGGCGATATATGCCCCGAGGTCTTTACCGGTAAGACCGGGGGCATGGCCGTCAATTACCCTGTTTCGCATCGCGGTTATCTTGCTCAGAACACCGGCGTCACCCGCCAGAACACCGGGGTAATTCATCATTTCACCGAGTCCGATACACTCCCGCCAGCGTCGCATTTTTCGAATATCATCAGGGGTGATGATATGGCCGGATGTTTCCAGATGGGTGGCCGGTACACAGGAAGGAGCCATTAAAAACATATCAAAAGGCAACCGCCGTGCGCAGTCCAGTACGTACTTGATACCTTCCAGCCCGCAGACGTTGGCGATTTCGTGAAGGTCGGTGACCAGGGCCGACGTACCGTGCGGCACCACCGCCCGGGCGTACTGGCCAACATCCAGCATGGAGCTTTCCAGGTGAGTGTGCCCGTTGATGAATCCCGGTGCCAGGTAGCGATCATTGAGGTCTATTACCTCTTTGGCGAGGTTATAGTCGCCCACGCCGGCTATCCTGCCCTGATAGATAGCGACATTTCCCTCCTCGACTTCTCCATTAAGTGTGTTAATAATCCTGGCATTAGCCAGAATGAGGTCGGCGGGAGAGTCTCCTCTGGCAACAGAAATCAAGTAGTTCAAACCGGTCAAAATCATTCCTCCAGATAAAAGATATCGGGAAGATTGCGGTATTGCTCGTCGCAGTCCAGGCCGTAACCGACCAGGAACTTATCGGGGACGGTCAGGCCAAGGTAATCTATCTTTACCGGCTTTCTCCGGCGGGACGGCTTGTCCAGCAGGGCGCATAGTTTCAGCGAGGCAGGGTTTTTCTCCTCGAGATAGTCTAAAAGGAAGGACACGGTAATACCGGTATCGATAATATCCTCGACGACCAGCACATGCCTGTCTCTAACCTGACAGCTTAATTCCTGCACTATCTTAACTCTGCCGGAGGTCTGCTTTCCGCTGCCGTAGCTGGACAGGCGAATGAAATCCACTTCCAGCGGAAAATTCATACTGCGGACAAGGTCGGCCATGAAAATAAAAACCCCTTTCAAAATGCCAATGAGAACCGGGTTTTTATCACGATAATCACGGGTAATTTCCGCTGCCAGACGGTTTACAGCAGATTCTATCTGCTCCCTAGTAAAAAGAGTGTGCCGTTCTGGATGAGAACTCATATCTAAATGAAATTATAGTCTTTGATACTGCTCATGTCTACAGGAAGGGAAGGAATCTGGGTTGTGATGTGATTAATATTGAGATTTATCGGACGATGGAATACAACTGACCCGGGACAGGAAGATTTTCATAATACTTCGCGGAGCTAGTCGTCTCCGGAATCTCGCCGGGACATCTTATTTAACTCCTGCCAGGCCTCAAGCTCCTCTTCGCTCAGTGGTTTGCAGGATTGCAGTTTATTATTGGCCAGGACGATTAAATAAAGACTGCGGCATTTCCAGCAGCGATACGGTCCTTCGTACATGGTCTGTGCCAGAGACATCTTCCCGATAGATTCGCACTCAGGACACTTTATTTCTATCATAATTCTGCCTCCCCGGTAATTTCGGAACGCTAGGTCTGTTCCATCTCATCAATCGCGATATTCAATTTTACCCCTTTTTCAGTAACCTCGGCTACCTGTTTGGGAGTGAAGAAAACGGCGTCATCTTCCTCTTCTCTGCGCACCATATATTTCCGCGGCTCGCCCGACCAGCTGTCCATAATAACGTAGTTGACATCTCCGAGAATCTTCCCGTTTTTATCTGTTACCAGCGCGCCGTATTCAATATCCATCGTTCACAACCTGACTTAATATTACATCACATACCTATGAAAAAAAGCTGGAGTTATCACCCAGCCTTTATACTCTAATCTAACAAACGCCGGAGCTGTTGTCAAATTTTAAAAGTTAAAGTTCAACTATCTCCGTGGGGCCTGACAATTACCTTGATGGAATCACCGGCAGCGGCTACCATGCGAAAACCCTGCCCCGTCTCCTCCAGCTTGAGCCTGTGAGTAATCATATCGGAAACAGGCACGCGACGACTATGAAGAAGCTCGAGAGCTGTCATGTAGTCGGCGGGGCTGCCTGCATATGACGTGGTTAGCGTGATGTCAGTTCTCCAGAAAAGGGTATTTATGGATAGAGGAACGGCGGCGCCGGGGTCGGCAGGAGCAAATAAGAGTATAGTGCCACCGCGTTCGACCGATGATAACGCCTGCTGAACCGCAGATATAGCCCCCGTGCATACAATCACCAGGTCAGCAAGGTAACTATCGTTTTTCCCCCGCAGTTTATCCGGCGAGTATTCATCGGCATGAAAGGTAATATCAGCCCCGAACCGCCTGGCTGCTTCAAGACGGAAGTCACTGACATCCGTAGCGGTAATCCGACCCGAACCAAGAGCTTTCGCCAGTTTGATGTGAAGCAAACCGGAGATACCGCTGCCGATGACCAGCACGCTCTGGCCCGGTTTCAGGTTCGCCCGTCTCTGCCCCCGCAAGACACAGGCCAGTGGCTCGATAAAAGTCGCATCTTCATACGATAAATCATCCGGAAGGGCAAATACCCCACGGTCGACGTTTATCGCCGGGACACGGACGTATTCTGCGAAACCACCCGGGTCGATATTGGTGGTGCGTAATGTTTCGCAAACGGTGGGATTCCCACTTAGGCAATAATGGCAGGTATTACAGGGCACGTGGTGGGCAATGGCGATGCGGTCGCCGACTTTATACTTATCAACACTCTCCCCTACCTCAACTACCTCTCCGGCTATTTCATGTCCCAGCACCAGCGGCGCTCTGTCGAGACGGTACCACTCCATCACGTCACTGCCGCAGATACCGCATGCCATCACCTTCATCAGCAGCTCATCGGGCCCGATGTCCGGTACGGGCATCTCCTCAATCCGCACATCGCGGTTACTATACCAGCTGGCGACACGCATCCTCTTCTCTGTGGCTCTATTCATTCTTAACTGTATCGTATATCTCCTGCGCCTGCTTCGGGGTAGCATTATCATGGACGATAGCACGGATCGCCCTGATGGCAGCTACCGGATACTCGTTCTGCCAGATGTTCCTTCCCAGGTTAACACCGATGGCGCCTTTCTGCATACCATCATGAACAAACTCGAAAACCTCCAGCTCGGTCTCCGTACGCGGTCCGCCCGCCATCACCACCGGTACGGGACATCCTTTCACTACTTTTTCAAATCCCTCGCACCAGTAGGTCTTGACAATCCTAGCACCCAGTTCGGCGGCGATACGGCAGCATAGTGCCAGATAGCGGGCATCCCTCTTCTCCAGTTCCTTACCTACGGCGGTTACCGCCATTACCGGGATGTCGTACTTCTCACCCTCATTTACCAGCCTGGAAAGGTTCAGAAGTGATTCTTTTTCATAATCAGTGCCGACGAAGATAGAAAGGCCCATCGCCATGGCATTCAGCCTGATAACATCCTCGATATCCGTGGTTATACCCTCGTTGGCGAGGTCGGCCCCGACCATGCTGGTACCACCGGATACCCTAAGAATAATCGGTTTAGAATTGGCGGGGCTTATCGCCGAACGCAACACGCCCCGGGTGACGAATACAGCATCGGCGTAAGGCATTATCGGTTCCAGGGTTTTCCCCGGTTCTTCCAGTTTCCTGGTGGGGCCCTGAAAATATCCGTGGTCTATTGGCATAAAAAGACACTTTCCATCGCTCTGAATCAACTGTGCCAATCGATTAGCCATTCCCCATTCCATAATCAGCCGTCCTCCTTTCGAGTGTATATCACCGTATCCATAATAATCTATGGCATATTAATACAATAGTCAAATATCACCCTACCGGACGGATGTCCGCCAGGTGAGTATCTGAATTCTCGTTATATTTGGCCAGGGGCTAAAAAAGAAAAAGCCCTGATATTTACCAGGGCTCCTCTTTGACGTGTGTTATCTCTATAATGTATCAGTCTATTTTCTTAAATTTGCTTCTCGGCGCGCCGCATACGGGGCACCTCTCCGGAGCTTCACCCTCCACCGTATTACCGCAGACCTGACAAACGTAATAAGGTGCTTCTTTTGCCTTTTTACCCGCCTCGAGGTCTTTCAGGGCTGCCTGGAAGAGCTTGTGATGTATCTTCTCTACTTTATTGGCGAGGTCGAAGCTGTTTTCGGCTTTCTGATTGCCTTCGGCTTTAGCCTGCTCGATGAAACCGGGATACATCTCGGTGAACTCATAGTTCTCACCACCGACGGCAGCCTGGAGGTTCTCTTTATCCGACTTTATTTCCCCGAGCACTCTCAGGTGATTTCGGGCGTGGACGGTTTCTGCCTCGGCTGCTGCCCGGAACAGGCGAGCTAACTGTTTATTTCCCGCTTCATCGGCCTTTTCAGAGAAGAAGAGATACTTGCGGTTTGCCTGGCTCTCTCCGGCAAAAGCCTCCTCGAGATTCGCTTTGGTATCAGTCATAATTATCCTCCTTACATCTATCCGTTTTTATTTGTGTCCATTGGTAATAATAGCATAATCATGCAAATTTTCAGTGACAAAAGTAACGTTCCCGAAAGGCATTACCCCCTGGCAGGTAAAACGAGAGCCAGATTTATCTGAATGGAAACATCCACCTCTACGTCGAGGTTTCCGTACCGTTCGGTCAATTCGTGCTCGATTGTCTTCAGTACCTGCAAGTGCACATCTTCGGGCGCCAGGTTGGTGAACGAATAATAATGTGATTTCATATGTGCCAGTGTTTTATCTATCCCTAGGCGTATCTTCCAACGCCAGCGGTCCTGGAGCCTTTCGATGCGGCGCCCGATGCCGGTAACATAATCATCAAGCTCAGCCGCGGTTTTCATGCCGATATGACTGGCAGAATACCCTCTTTCGGCGCAGAGCTCGCGATACCTGACCTTGATATCGGGTATTTCAGAACCGGTACCGGTATAGAGAAAGACGATAGGTCCATCCGGGCGGAGTACTCGAAAGACTTCTTCCATAGCCTTTTTCCAGTCGCGTATAAGATGTAAAACATGGACGGCCACAGCGATATCGAAAACACCATCGGCGAAGGGCAGGTGGGTGGCATCCGCTTTTTGAAACGTTACCCGCGGGACCGGGTTTTTCCGGAGTTTCCCGGAAAGTACATTCAACATCTCATCGGAGATATCCACGCCGGTAACATCATACCCCCTTGCCGCGAAGGGGATGGCAATCCGTCCCGTACCGATACCCGGTTCAAAGAGCTTCCTGTAGCTCGATGGCGGGAACCGTGCCGTGATGAAGTCCAGAACCGCATTGAAGCAGTCCTCATCGTAGACACGAGTATCGTCATAAACGGACGCTATTGAGTCGAAATTCATGGATTCCACGATGATATTATACTATGCCGAAGTGATGATGAATACTGCTAGCAGCCTGGTTTTATGTATCGAAATTCAGGTACCAGAATAGAGCAATTTCCTCCCGACAACTGTCAGAGGCACCGTAGAGTCCGGTATCAAAACCCCTGAGGAGGAAGCCGCAACTTGCATAGAAGAGACAGGCGCCCACGTTATTGTCCTGAGTTTCCAGCATGATGCCGGGCAGCTTCTTATCCTTTGCCCACTGCAAGCCACGGGATATCAACGCCCGGCCGATGCCCATCCTGCGGAACTTGCGGTCAACGCCAATACCCTCGACCCAGGCAAATCTGTTCCAGTTTATCCGCAGGAGCAGCTCTCCAGCGATTTGCCTGCCGACATAAGCGAGAAAAACGCCTTTTTCAGGGTCATTGGGGTAGGTTGTATAGTCGAAATCATCCGGTGGATAACGCTTGGTTTTATGAGGAACCTTGACGATGGTATAGCTCAAACGGTCGCCCTCAAAACGAAGGATGAGTCTGGAATCGATATCAAATTCGTTGTCAACCTTGTGGATGTCCTTGACCAGGCTACTATCAAGCTCTTTGATGATGAATTTCGCCATACACCACTTCCTAATCCGTCCCTTTCACTAGCTTTTCAACAGCGTCGACTATTTCCGCGGTAGGCGTGCCGGGCCCGAAAACGGCTTTCACGCCGATTTTTTGCAGTTCCAGGATATCGTCCTCGGGGATGATGCCGCCGGCAATGACGTTGACACTATCCATGTTCCTATCGCGGAGCCCCTGCATAACATCGTCAAACAACTCCAGATGGGCGCCGGAGAGACAGCTGAGTCCGATAACATCGACGTCTTCCTGGAGGGCCGACTGGACAATCATCTCCGGGGTCTGGCGGATTCCGGTATAAATTACCTCCATGCCGGCATCACGGAGGGCGCGCGCCACGACCTTGGCACCGCGGTCATGTCCGTCCAGTCCGGGCTTGGCGATGAGGACACGGATTTTTTTCTTGCTCAAGAGTTACTCCCCTCCTTCTCTCAGCTGCAGGAGTTCAACGAGTACTCCATTCACCGACTTGGGATGAAGAAAACCGGTTTGCCCGGCAACGCCTTCTCCGCTTACATTACCAATGATTCGGAAACCCTTCTTTTCCATGGCTTTTAGTTCCTTATTTATGTCATCCACCTCCAAGGCGATGTGGTGAAGCCCCTCGCCGCGAGTTTCCAGGAATTTAGCCACGGTACTGTCGGGACCGGTCGGTTCCATAAGGTCGATCTCCATGCCTTCACCCACCCTGAATATAGCCTCGTTCACCTTTTGGGACGGGGCTTCCTCCAGACGGGGTTTAACACCGAGCAGGCTTTCGAATAAAGGAATACTCTCTTTCAGATCTTTTACGGCGATGCCGATGTGGTGGACTCTCTTTATCATTATTTCTCCTCGATTATTATCACCTCTCCACCCGACCCCTGGATTCCCGCCTTCGCGGGAATGACAGCGAGATAAAAGGGATTGACGCGGATCTATATGATTACATACTCCCGCTGGATGCCGAACACTTCACGCAGGGTATCGCATATCTCCCCGACAGTTGCCAGGGCTTCCACACAATCAATAAAAGCGGATATGGTATTTTCGTTTCCAGCGGCCACCCGGCGCAGATTTTCCAGGGAAGCCTTTACCGTCGCGGAATCTCTCTGCTGTTTCACTTTGGTAAGGCTGGCCATTTGCTTTTTTTCTTCTTCCGGGTTGATTTTATTAAGACTCTTGAGTTTCTCGTACGGGGTGGCGAACTTATTCACGCCCACCACCACTCTTTTTTCCGCTTCGACTTCCTTCTGATAGCGGTAGGAGCTTTCCTGTATCTCCCGCTGCTGATATCCCTTCTCGATAGCCGCCAGGACACCGCCCAGTGAATCGATTTTATCAATATACCGTTCGGCGGCTTCCATGATATCGCGGGTGAGTTTCTCCACCATCCACGAGCCGCCCAGGGGATCGATAGAGTCGGCGACACCGCTCTCGTAAGCCAGGACCTGCTGGGTACGCAGGGCGGTGGTGACCGCCTCCTCGGAGGGCGTGGCGTAGGCTTCATCGTAGGAATTGGTGTGGAGCGACTGTGTACCGCCGAGGATTGCCGCCAGCGCCTGAAGAGCGACCCTGACGATATTGTTGTAGGGCTGCTGGGCTGTCAGTGAACAGCCGGTCGTCTGGGTGTGAAAACGGAGCATCCAGCTGCGGTCGTCTCTGGCACCGAACCTTTCTTTCATTATTTTAGCCCAGAGTATTCGAGCGGCCCGGAACTTGGCCACCTCTTCAAGTAGATTGTTGTGAGCATCAAAGAAGAAGGAAAGACGGCCAGCAAACTCATCGATATCGAGGCAGCGGTCTAGAGCCGCCTTAACGTAAGCAATACCGTTAGCCAGCGTGAAGGCGATTTCCTGCACCGCCGTTGAGCCGGCCTCCCGCATGTGGTAGCCGCTGATGCTTATCGTATTCCAGCGCGGCATTTCGCGGCGGCAATACTCGAAAATATCGGTGGTCAATCGCATCGAGGGGGCGGGCGGGAAGATGTAGGTGCCGCGGGCAATATATTCCTTGAGGATATCGTTCTGAACGGTACCATTAAGCTCAGAAAGGGCGACACCCTGTTTTCTGGCCAGAGCGATATACATCGCCAGCAATACCGGGGCGGTGGCGTTGATGGTCATGGATGTGCTGACCTTATCCAGCGGGATATTTTGAAAAAGTATTTCCATATCTTTCAAGGTATCGATGGGCACACCCACCTTGCCGACCTCGCCGCGTGCCAGGGGGTTATCAGAATCATAGCCAATCTGGGTGGGGAGGTCGAAGGCGATGCTCAGGCCGGTCTGACCCTGGTCAAGGAGATAACGATAGCGGCGGTTCGACTCCTCGGCGGAGGCGAAGCCGGAATACTGGCGCATTGTCCAGAGCCTACCGCGGTACATGGTGGGCTGAATGCCACGTCCGAAGGGGTATTCGCCGGGATAACCCGGAGATTCCTCAAGGTCAATGCCCTTGATATCCCCGGGGGTGTAGAGGGGCGATATCTCCATTCCAGAGGTCAGTGTAAAATCGGGCTGGCGCTCAGGGGATTTACCAATCGCAGGTTCGTATGTATCCTGCTGCCACTTCTTCTTGCGTTCCGGGGGCATTGTTCCTGCCTCAATCCTGATATACACCAAAACAATATCAGAAAGGGGGATTTATTACAACCGGAGGTAGTTTCCAATACCGCTACGAGTAACGTATACTATAAATAGTACAAATCGTTGTTTTTAATCCAAACTTAAATATTTATAGAGGTAAGTACGATTAATATCTTCAGGAAAGCGCTAAAGCGTACCCACGATACCTGGTTCGTGCGGGCGATGGGCCTGCTGGACCGCAAGAAAATAGACGAGGAAGTCTGGGAGGAGCTGGAGGAGTTGCTCATCTCGGCGGACGTGGGAGTCAGCACGACGACCAAGCTCATCGATAACATGAAGCAAAAAGCCGCCGACGAAGACCTGGACGGTTCGCAGGTGAGTGCGGCATTACAGCAGGAAATGGTAAACATCCTGAGCATCCCGTCCCGTGAAGAGAGCGAAGAGAAACCATCGCCGAAGGTCATCCTGCTGGTGGGCGTCAACGGCAGCGGCAAGACCACCTCCATCGCCAAGCTGGCGTACAAGATGAAAAAAGAGGGACAGAGCGTACTGCTGGCGGCGGCAGACACCTTCCGGGCAGCCGCCATCGACCAGCTCAAAAAGCAGGGGGAAAGGGCGGGGGTGGATGTCATCGCGCACCAGCCCGGCGCCGACCCCGGGGCAGTGGTCTACGACGCTTTACAGGCGGCGAAAAGTCGATACATCGATAACGTGATTATTGATACGGCCGGAAGACTGCACACCAAGTACAACCTGATGGAGGAGTTGAAAAAGGTGAGGCGCGTCGCTGCCAAGCTGGACGAGACCGCCCCGCACGAGGTTATCCTGGTGCTGGACGCCACAACTGGGCAGAATGGACTGAGCCAGGCGAAATATTTCACCCAAGCGGTAGGCGTGACCGGCATCTTTCTCGCCAAGCTGGACGGCACCGCCAAGGGCGGCATCGTCCTGGCCATCTGCGACGAACTCTCCGTTCCGATACAGCTTATCGGGATTGGCGAAGGCCTGGAGGATATGGTAAGCTTTGAAGCAAAAGCCTTCGTAGAGGCTTTATGCTCCTGACGTTCCGGAGGCAGGATGATTTACCTGGATGTTAGCCCGATAGCCTTCACCATCGGCTCTTTCAGCGTCCGGTGGTACGGCATCATGGTTGCCCTGGCGGTCCTGACGCTGGTGTTGTGGGCATTGTACTGGGCTAAAAAAGATCCCAAAATCCGCTACGACACGATTATCACTGCGGCTATCGTCGGCATACCTTCTGGCTATATCTTCTCCAGGTTGCTGCACGTCGTCGATTATTGGGACTATTTCATGGAACACCCCGGCGAGATAATCGGCGGTGAGGGGCTGACGATATACGGCGCGATACTGGGGGCGGCTCTGGGCATCTGGATATACAGTCGGTTCAGCAGGTTCAATTACGGTTATCATGCCGACGTGCTGGCGCCGGGCATTATCCTGGCCCAGGCTATCGGCAGAGTAGGTTGTACACTGAACGGCTGCTGCTACGGGACACAATGCGACCTGCCCTGGGCTATCGTTTATGAGCATCCGGAAAGTCTCGGTCCCCTAGGAATCCCCGTACACCCCACCCAGATTTACGAGATTATCTATAACCTGATAATATTCGGCGTATTGCTCCTGCTGCGGAAACGCTTCCGCCCGGACGGCTCGTTATTCATGGTTTACCTAAGCCTTTACGCGGTCTGGCGATTCTCAATCGGATTCATCCGCGACGGTAAAGAACTGCTTTTCGGCCTGCACGAAGCGCAGATAATATCGATACTGGTATTGATAGTAACCATCACCCTGATGGCCTGGAAGACGCGGTGGGTGAAGCGTGATGAGATAAACTCCGAAGAATGAGGAGGTAACATGGACGAGTGGAGTCATTTCTGGAGCATTTCGTTCCTTATTGTCTGGCTGGGTAGTTTCGTGGTAGTTTCGGTGGATTCTGCCTACCGAAAAATAAGTCCCATTTTCTGGCGGATAGCAGGACTGTTCGGGGGACCGTTTGCCCTGCTGGCTTACGGACTGGTGAGGGAGAAACAGAGTAAATAACTATCAGGTCTAACTAGTTCTTATGGCAGTTGATTGCAGCCGTTTGCCAGTCCAGGCCGTCATCCTGGCGCACGCCGCCGACAGCGCATACCCTGATATCATTGCCCTGATGCGTTTCCGCCGATATATCATAGATAAAACCGGCGATATCCTCAGGTGTTTCCGCATCGAAAGGCACCACCGGCAGTCCTTCATCAATCCTGAAAGCTTCCGGTTTTTCCATATCGCCCGCGTAAGTAGAGATGCCTATCAACGTGCCCGGAGCCGGCTGTAGTTTCCAGGCAGTCGCCGGACCACTACTCGTGATAATGGAAACGAGATAGACATGGTCGTACTTCCCGGTAGGGCTGGTGATAACCCCGGCAATGCGAGGTGTACCGAGGCTGTCCGGCTCGTAGCGGGCACCGTCCATTAGCTTTTTCAGATAGCTTTTAGTCGGCGCAGACGCCACGTGGTAAAGCAAGCGATATGTCTCGAAGATGGCGTCGGTCTGGATTCCGTTGCTGATGACAGCCAGTCCGATACCATTATCATACCTGACGGCGGTATAGTGCCGCAGGGGGTCGTAGGGAATATCACCGAGTGGCCCGATGATAATGCCGTTCCCGGTGGGTACCGCCTTTCGCTCCCGGCTGGCGGGGCTGCGACCGGTGACGAGATAGGCGAAAACGGGGTTCCCTTTTTCCGTGATACCCAGGAATATCTGTCTGCCGGGATAAGGCCCGTTAGGATTTTTCATCGCGATATCTCCTTTTCAGGCACTCGATTTGAGGTCGAGAATATTCAGCCTGAGCTGGTTCTTCCCCTGCCAGTTATCCACCTCAATATTATAAACGATATCAAGTCGGGATGATAACTCGTCGCGGTGGTTACTCAAACGGAAAGCGACACCGTCCCAGACCGAACCGCCCTGCCGGAGCTTGAGTCGCAGGTGCTCTCCGTCATTCCCCATCGTCCTCTTTTCCAGCACCTCCACACCCTGACTTAAAAACAGCGGGACAGGATTGCCGATGCCGAAAGGAGCCAGCGACTGAATGGAGGCGAAGGCATCGCCGGCCAGGTCGGGCAGGTTAACCCGGGCATCGATATCAAGATGAGGCATCAATTCGACGCATTCCAGTTCCCCGGCAGCAAGTTTTATTAGTCCGGATTCAAGTTCGGGCAATTCCGAAGTGGGCATGGTAAAACCGGCCGCCTGGGAATGCCCGCCGAACCGGGAGAAGAAGTGACTGAAATGATTGAGAGCAGCAATCATGTTAAACTCCGGTATGCTACGGCAGCTACCGTGACTCTGCGTCTCGGTAGTGTGTACAACGATTGAAGGACGGTAGAACTCCTCCGCAAGTCGGCCGGCCACCAGCCCGGCGATACCGAGGGGATAATCTTTGCCGGCGGCAATCAACAGCGGCTGCAATCCGCCCTCCTGCACTTCCTCGCGGGCCATTGCCAGTATTTTTGTGGTCATTTCCTGGCGCTCACGATTCTTCCTGGCCAGCCAGTCGGCAAGCTCCGCCGCTTCCTGCGGCGATTCGGTAACCAGCAGGTTATACCCGGTAAGTCCGTCAGCCATCCTTCCGGCGGCGTTGAGGCAGGGACCGATTATCCACGATATGCTGTCGGAATCAAGTCCGCCGACTTCAAGGCGTGTCTGCTTTATCAACTCCCCGATGCCGAGTCGAGGTTCATTATTAATTCGCTTCAATCCCTCGACGATAAGATAGCGGTTTTCTGCCAGTGGTGGGGACAAATCGGCGATAGTGCCGATAGCAACGAGGTCGAGCAGCCACTCGAGACGGTCGTCCCTGCCGAGACTACGGAAAAGGGCCTGCAATACCTTGAAAGCCACGCCGACACCAGCCAGCTGGGAGAAAGGATAAGCCGAACCGGCAAGCTTGGGGTTGACGATGGCAACGGCATCCGGGATTTCATCCAGGGGGGTGTGATGGTCGGTGACGACGACATCAAGTCCGAGATTTTTCGCTTTTTTCACCTGAAGGACATCGGTGATACCGCAGTCGACGGTGACGACCAGGCCGACGCCCTGCTCGCGGAGGATTTTAAGTGCGCCGGTGGCCAGTCCGTGTCCCTCGGTCTGGCGATGAGGTATATAGGGGACGGCATCACCCCCGAGGGCTCTCAAACCCAGCACGAAAGCCGCCGTGGCGGTCATGCCGTCGGCATCATAGTCACCGTAGACGGCGATTTTCTCGCCGGAGAGCAGCGCCCGGTAAATCCTGGCGACGGCTTTCTCTGCGTCCGGCAGCAATAAGGGGTCATTGAGAAGGCGGCTATCGCTGGCGAGAAATTGTGTAAAGTCGACCGGGTCGGTTATTCCCCGGTTATAAAAAAGCTGCACCAACAGAGGAGAATATCCGGGACAATTGAGACGTTTTTCATCGAGCCGGGGCAGGAGGTTCCAGCGAAAATGGCTCAAGCCGATTCCCCGGAGTATTTCTTCAAAATAAGCACCGAATTATGTCCGCCGAAACCGAAGGAATTGGTCAGGGCGATATTTACCTCGGCCTGGCGGGCGGTATTAGGGACATAATCGAGGTCACAATCGGGGTCAGGATTTTCGTAATTAATCGTCGGCGGGATTATCCCGTTGATGATGGTCATGATGCAAATAGCGGGCTCGATAGCCCCGGCTGCACCAATAAGGTGTCCGGTCATCGACTTGGTGGAACTTACCGGGACTTTATAGGCATGGTCGCCGAAAGCGGTCTTGATGGCTTTTGTCTCCATGGCATCGTTGAGCTGGGTAGAGGTACCGTGGGCATTGATATAGTCGATTTCCTCCGGTTTGAGACTGCCGTTCTTCAGGGCAATCTGCATAGCCCGGGCAGCTCCTTCACCGCTTTCCAGTGGCTGAGTGATATGAAAGGAGTCCGAAGTGGCAGCGTAGGCAACAAGCTCCGCCAGGATATGAGCGTTTCTCTTCAGGGCGTGCCGTAGGCTTTCCATCACCAGAATGACAGCGCCTTCAGAGATAACAAAGCCGTCACGCTCGGTATCAAAGGGACGCGACGCTTTCTGCGGGGCATCGTTCCTGGTGGAAAGGGCATGAAGCGCATTAAAAGAAGTAATACCGAGGGGATTGACAATAGCCTCGGTACCCCCGGCCAGCATGATATCGGCGCCGCCCCGCCGGATTAGTTCATAGGCGAGGCCGATGGCATCCGAGCCGCTGGAGCATGCCGAGGTGGTACAGAAATTGGGTCCTTTCACTCCCAGGGCAATGGAAACCTGGGCCGCGGCGATATCCGCAATCATCATCGGTGCCAGGAACGGGCTGACCCGGTCAGGGCCTTTTTCTATGAGGATTTTCGCCTGTTCAAACATCGTGGTCAGGCCGCCGATACCGCAGCCGACATAGACTCCGATATCATCCCGATTGCTCTGGTCAATCGTCAGTCCTGAATCCTCGACCGCCTGGTAGCCGGCGGCAACCGCCAGCTGGGCGAACCGGTCCATGCGCCGGGCATCCTTTCGGTTTATATAGTCGGTAGGCTCGAAGTCCTTCACCTCGCCGGCAAACTTGGTAGCCATCTGTTCGGCATCAAACAGGGTAATATAGTCAATCCCTGACTTGCCGGCGATAAGGTTATCCCAGGTCTCCTGCATACTTTTACCGAGGGGGTTGAAAGCCCCGATACCGGTAATTACAACTTTATTAATATTATCGTTAATGTTAATGTCCTCCTTGATATCGGATAATGATGAAAAAGGGTGATCTGTAATGAGATATCTACTATTTTTTTACCATATTTTGAGCCTGTTTTCAAGATACAATCGGCCTTTCCGGTGATAAGGGTAATGTGAATCTATCCCACTCTACCTCCAGGAAAGGTAGACCTTACCAATCCATATGTGGCGTCTAGTTTTTAAAAATTTCATAGAGTCGACGGACATTAGTGTTTAAAAATTCGGGGTCAGGTCCCTGCTGAGGAAGATCAGCGAATCTCTTATCGCGTTTAATTGCCGCGATGGTCTCCTTTACATTCAGTCCCCGACTGATGGCGTCAGAAACGGCGTTGACCCAGTCTTTCAACTTGATACTCATCTGCGAGAAAGCTTCCTTACCGCAAACCTCGCCGTGACCCGGCACCACGATATCAACATCGAGCTCCTCGAGGCGTTTGAGAGAATCCAGCCATTTATCGGGAACGGCATTGAAAAAGATGGGCATTCCCAGGTTGACATTATCCGAGGTGAAAACCGCTCTCTCCTCGGGAACATACACCGCTATGTTATAGGGCGTATGCCCCGGCAGATGAATCAACCGGAAGGTGTGGTCGCCGAGGTAAAGAGTCAGGGTATCGGAAAAGGTTATCTCTGGCAGGCGGTAGTGAAAATCGTTATCGACAGGAAGACCGCCGGGGGCCAGGCGCTGCAACTGTTCCTTAAAGGCGGCAACGTCAGCTTCCTGCATCATCCGCCGCGTGCCCTCATGGCTTACCACTGTACCGCCGTAATAACAGTTGCCGGCTACATGGTCGGTATGGGGTTCGCCGTTGATAATATAGCGTACCGTGCCGAATTTTGCCGCTTCCTCCGCCATTTTTTTGGCATTGGCCGGAACCATCGGGGTATCAATAACGACAACACCGTCCTTAGTGACCACATAGCTGTTATTGCACCTGCTGAATTCGCTCTCTACATAGATATTATCCGTAATTTTCTTCATCTTTCTCCTTTCGGCTATACGCAAACACATATATTTTGTGTCAGTAATCTCACCAATACTCTATTGGGGCGGTGCGGGGCATGTCAAGTGAAGTATTATATTTACAAAGCGGGATTTTAGGGGTAAAATGAATAGTCCGGGGCAGTTAGCTCAGTTGGTTAGAGCACTCGGTTCACATCCGAGAGGTCAGAGGTTCGAGTCCCCTACTGCCCACCATTTTCACCATTAAAAAAGTACTGCGTACCATTATATATATTTCAACCGCATAATTTTAATATTTCTTAAACATTCACCCGGTAAAATGGTAGGTAAAGAAGGAGGAACCATGAAAAAAATCATATTCATCATGCTGATTGTCGCGGCTCTTTCACTCTGTATTGCAGCACCGGCTTTCGCGAGCGGGGATAAGGTGAGGGGAGAGAAAGGCCAGGGTGAAGTGAACCAGGTACAGATACAAGACCCTCCGCCATTTAACTAATCTGAATAACGGGCAAAGTCTTAAAGGGCAGTATTAAAAACTGCCCTTTTTGTATGTCCTCGTTTGCCTATCAGTCCCGGGGCATTTCAGATTATAATATCAACACATATTCTCAGCAATGCAGGTCAAGAAACCGCCAGAATATATAGATTAGAATATACCACGGAGGTAATAGCACGGAAAGTCGCCAAAACATCGAAGCCGTACAGCGCATCCAGGACTACATCGATACCCATTTAAACGAACCGATAACCCTGCACAAAATAGCCCGGACCGCGGGATACTCCCCCTGGCATTCCGCCAGGATTTTCAAGAAACTGACCGGCAAGACCCCGTTCGAGTATATCCGGGCATTACGGCTGTCCCGGGCGGCCGTGAAGCTCAGGGACGGTAATTCCAGGATTATCGACGTAGCCTTCGACTTCGTGTTCGATTCGCACGAAGGGTTTACCCGTGCGTTTTCCAGGGAGTTCGGCATGAGCCCGCGGCACTACAGTAAAAACACCCCGCCGATAAGGCTGTTCATGCCAGCCCGCATTCGTGGTTATTACCTTACGTTACAACAAGGAGATGAAAAGATGACCAAAAAGACCAATTTAAACGCCGTTTTCGTCCAGGTAGTCGACCGCCCGAAGAGAAAGTTGATTTTGAAAAGGGGAAAGGAAGCGACCGGTTACTTCGAATACTGCGAGGAGGTAGGCTGCGATATCTGGGAAATACTAACCAGCGTGAAAGACGCCCTTTACGAGCCCATCGGCATGTGGCTCCCGGAGAATTTTCGTAAACCAGGCACGGGCGTTTATGCCCAGGGCGTAGAGATGGCTGCCGACTATAGCGGACCGGTTCCCGAGGGATTTGATATCATCGACCTGCCGCCGTGCAAGATGATGATTTTCCAGGGTCAACCGTATGACGACGAAGATTTCCTGGAAGCCATCGGCGACCTGTGGGAGGTGATGAAAACCTACAACCCGGAAATATACGGCTTCGCCTGGGCGGACGAAGACGGACTCCGCTTTCAGCTGGAGCCCCAGGGATACCGCGGCTATATCGAGGGCAGGCCGGTGAGACAACTGAACGCCAGGTAATCGTAAGAAACATTACAATCAAAACACGAGGAGGAGAGTAAGAACTCTCCTCCTTTTTTTCTGTTTCTTGAAAAACAGTCTCGTTGCGTTCATAATTAGTGCCGGACAACCAGGGAATCGAGGGGGTATACCAGATGACGTCAATCAAGGAATTCAATACCTACGGTGAAGAACTGGAGAAACTGCTCGGTCTAAAGACGTCTCCCGTTGCCGTAAAAATGCTTCAAAAACAGGCGGATATCCCGCCGGAAGCGGTACAGCCGAAGAAAGACCGCAATTATCACCTGGCGCAGTGCCAGGCCTTCACTTTGACGCGACGTGACAGGGAGACCATCGCCATGCTGGCCGAGGATAACTGGTGCCCGGCGCCCTGCATCGCCTACGGACTAATAAAAAGACCGGACGACCCCGAGTGGCGGAGGCGCGAGACCTATGATTGCTTCGATTACGGGAAATATATCGGCATCCTCACCGCGCCGTTAAAAACGGCCTCGTTTATACCGGATGTCGTGATTATTTACGCCGATACCAACCAGCTGAGAAGCCTGCTCCTTTCGATGAGACCGGAAGAGAGACCGGCGGTGGGCGGCCATTACTTTCCTCCCTCCTGCGCTTACGCGGTCGTTACGCCGATGTTGACCGGCGAATACAGGGTCGTCCTGCCCGACCCCGGAGAATACGCCCGGGCGCTGACCACCGAGGGTGAGATGATGTTCGCCGTGCCGAGGGATAGGCTGGCGGGACTGGTGACCGACTACAAGAAATACATCAGTGAGTCGCCTTTCGCCCACGAAAGCATGATATTGAGGCCGGACTTTCCGCAGCCCGATTTCTACAAAGAGATATTCAAGAGCTGGGGAATGCACACCGACGAGTACAAAGAGTAGACCAGCCAGATTAATAATTCGACGATATAATACTTACCGAAAAGAAAACACAGAATGCCCCTGTTCCGGAATAATAAAGCATTAGAGTCTTTAAGGAATCCCTACTTCAGGATGTTCTGGGTCAGCCGTTTATGCGATGCGGCGGCGGTGAATATCCGGCAGATAAGTATGGGATTACTCATCTACCGCCTGACAAACTCACCCATTATTCTCGGCGGACTAATCCTGGCGAGAGCCGTATCACTGATGGCCCTGGCGCTTTACGCCGGTGCCATCGCCGACCGGTCTCAAAAAAAGTATATAATACAGATCGCCGGCGCCGTGGACGTATTCATCGTACTGGTGGTATTTTTCAGTCTTATATCCGGTTATCTTAGTGTAGAAAATGCCGGTTCCTGGTGGGTGCTCATCGCCGTTTCTTTCATCGATGGCCTCGCCACCACCTTCAAAGGTCCGGCCGCAGATGCCATAGTGGTGGAGGTTGTCGGTGAAAGACTGATTACCAATGCGGTCGCCCTCACCCAGGTTGGACAGAACACACTGCGGCTGGCGGCACCGGTAATAGCTGGCGCTATCATAGACCATTACGGCTTCGAAGTGGCTTTTGAAGTAATGGCGGGTATATACATAGTGGCGGTAGTCTTTCTGATTTTCATTCCTCCCTCCAGTAAACCGGTACCCAGTGACAGACCGATCATGAATGATATCAAGGAAGCATGGGGATATATAACCAAAGAAAAACACATATTCCTGGTGCTCATTGTTGTCCTCGCCATAACGTTGCTTTCCATGCCCTACCGCCAGCTGATGCCGATTTTTACCGAGGATATTCTGAAGGTTGACGCCACGATGCTGGGCATCTTGCAGGGGGTTTCCGCCGGCGGGGCGATAATCGGGGGCATTGTTATAGCGTCGCTGCCCAGCAATAGAAAACGCGGCACCCTCATGCTGCTGAGCGGACTCGCACTGGGAATATCCCTGGTATTTTTCTCCTTCTCGACATCATTGTCGTTATCACTGGCCATGATGGTAATCGTCGGACTGGGACAGGCAGGACGCATGACGCTGTCGGTGGCTTTGCTTCAGTACTACACGAGAAGCGATTACCGCGCCAGGGTGATGAGCTTCTACGGCATCGAGATCGGTCTGTCAAGCTTGGGTACTTTCTTCGCGGCAGCCCTTGCCGAAGGTATCGGCGTGGAGTGGGCGGTGGGCAGTCTGGCTTTTATCCTTATCGCGGGTATCGTTCTCTCCTTTTTCCTCATGCCTCAGCTAAGAAAACTCGATTAGCCGGATCGGTAACAACCCGATTCCTGTTCTGACAATTATATTTGACGATGGCACTCGTCGGGTGTAAGATGGGGCGGACTACTTACAGACCCGATTATCCACATCTAACGCCGTACCATAAGAAAGGATATCCATGCTGAACATCATCACCTGCATTAAAGTAGTAACCGACCCCGAAGCACCGACCTCCACCTTTAAAATAGACCCCGAGGGACAACGTGTTATACCCGGTCAGGGGGTACCACCGGTGCTGAACCCTTACGATGAAAACTGCCTCGAGGCGGCGCTGCGGCTAAAGGACGAGCAACCCGCCAGGATAACGGTAATCAGCCTGGGTAAAAACATACCGAAAGCGGTGATAAAAAAGAGCTTGGCCGTGGGCGCCGACGACCTGATACTGGTCGAGGACGAGGGGCTCGAAGAGGCGGACGGTTACACGACCGCATCTCTCCTGGCGGAAGCAATTAAAAAAAAGGGCGGTTTCGACCTGATTCTGACAGGGAGGATGGCGGCCGACACCAATGCGGGGCAGGTCGGGCCGGGCATCGCCGAGTTCCTCAACATCCCGGTGATTACCGTCGCCCGAAAAATCGAGGTAAACGAAGGCCTTGCCAGAATAGAGCAGGTGCTGGCCGACGGTTGCAAGATAATCGAGGCAACACTGCCCTGCGTGGTTACCGTGAGTCACGAAATCGGGGAAATGCGGTCAGCCACGGTAAAGGGGCTCATGGCGGCACAGAAACAGCCCTTCACCGTGTGGCAAACCAACGACCTGAACGCCGACGTTGCCTCGAAGGCACGAAAGAAAAGACAGAAACTATTTATCCCCGAAACCCATGTGGAATGCCAGATGGTCACCGGGGAAACGCCCGAGGAATCCGGAGAAAAACTCGCCGAGGAAGTTATCAATCTAACTCATATTTGACGCTTATCAGGTAAAGGAGGCAGGGAAGATGATTGAAGCATTGAAGAATACCGTGGTCGCCGAACTCGAAAAAATCGTGGGCGGCAAGTTCGTCTCCACCAACCAGGCCGACCTGTACATCTACTCCTACGACCTGACACCGGCGGAATCCAACTGGCCGGACGTGGTCGTCCTGCCGCAAAACCTGGAGGAACTCAGGGAAATAGTAGCCCTGGCCAACAGAGAAAAGGTGCCGGTCACTCCCTATATCGCCGGGGGCAATGTCGGCGGGCTGACCATTCCCCTCGAAGGCGGCATCATTATCGATTTAAAGAGAATGAACCGGATTATCGAGGTCAACGATACAGACATGTACGCGCTGGTAGAGCCCGGGGTGACTTTCGGGCAGCTGAAGGCCTACCTGGACAATAACCACCCCACGCTGAGATATACCTACGCTTTCTCGCCGCCGTCCACGGGCATCGCCTCCAACGCCATCGTCCAGGGACTGGACAACCTCTCCTTCCGCTACGGGGCGGCATCAGCCTGGGTATGTGGTCTGGAAGCCCTGCTGGCCACCGGCGAGGTGGTGAAAATAGGCTCCGGAGCCGCCAGCAAGACCTGGCAGGCGATAGCCCCCTTCCCCGAACTGGACGGCCTTTTCCTGGGATGGCAGGGGACTACCGGCATCGTCACTAAGACGGCGGTAAACCTCTGGCCGAAGCACGCTTACGAAACAGCCGTCACTCTGATGCCGATGGACCTGGAAGGCGCCTACGCCATTTTCCAGGCGATAATTCGCACCCGAATCCCCGACGACCTTATCGGTACGTCTTTCCAGCTCAACAAGGTCGGGGAGGCCGCATATACCCACCTGAAAGCCCCCATTTACCCGGCGCCGCCGGTGGACCCCAAAGACCCGGAATTCGTCATCACGGCGGAAATAACCGGCAACACGCAGAAAGAGCTGGATGCCAAGGTTGAAGCGCTGGCGGAAGCCGTTAAGGAGAAGTGTGGCGACCATAAATACCTGGGGCCAGATACGATGCCCAGTACCACGGCCGCTTTCCCGATGCAGGCTCTGGGGGTGCTCAGCTCCGGCGGGGGACTGATGTGGGTGGGAACATACGGTCCGATGAGCACCTGGCTGGAAACCGTTAAAAGGGGCTGTGAACTCCAGGACAAATACAATATCGCCCGTACCTGCTATACCCGCATGATGAACGAGGGGCATTTTGCCGGGCTGAGATGGATGCTCCCCTACGACAAAGAGGACCCCGAACTGGTACAGATAATCAAAGACCTCTGCAACGAGCAACTGGACCTGGTTCTGGAAACGGGCTATATACCCTACAAGACGCCGGTCTGGGCGGTGAGAAAGCTCGAGGAAAGGGTGGGCCCTGACTGGATTAAGCTGCACCGCAGGGTCAAGGAAATGATGGACCCCAACAACATCATGAATCCGGGGCGGTGGGGCAAACCCGGATAATACGTTTTGTCAGGAACTGAATTAAAGGAGTGAATTATGTCCCTCAGCGACCTAAAGGAATGGCTTTACGGCTGCACCCACTGCGGTACCTGTAAGGAAGTCCTTAATATTTTCGCGCCCGCCTGCCCCTCGGGGGAGATGTACCGGCTGGAATCATATTATCCATCGGGGAAGATGCTGATAGCGCGGGGAGTTACCAGCGGGGCGTTGACGCTCGATGACGAGGTACTGGAGAGGATATACGCCTGCACCGGATGCCTTTCCTGCGAGCAGCAGTGCGGGGTCTACCACCACCAGCACATCTTCGAGGTCGTGCAGGCGCTGCGCACCGAAGCGGTAACGCATGGATACCTGAACCCGGCCTACATGATAATGGTGGATAGTCTCAAGAAGGACGACAACGTCTTCGGCAAGCCCAAAGCGGAGCGGGGGGACTGGGCCAAAGAAATCGAAATCAAGGACGCCAGCCAGGAAAATGTAGAAATCATCTATCACGCCGGCTGCATGTTATCGTTCGACCCCGAGTTGTGGAATATTCCTCAGAGCGCCATCAACATCATGAAAGCCACCGGGGCCGATGTCGGCATCATGGGCATGGAGGAATCGTGCTGCGGGGGGCGCGCCTACGAAATCGGCTATATCGGCGAGTTCACCAAGTACGCCGAGCACTGCATCGAGACGTTCAACTCGCTGGGCGCGAGCACGGTGTTGACCTCCTGCTCGGACGGCTACAGCACCTTTAAAAAGCTTTATCCGAACACCGGTATCGAAATGAAGTTCGAACCTCTTCACATGGTGGAATACATCGACCGTCTTATCAGCGACGGAAAGCTGAAATTCACTAAAAAACTGCCGATGAAAGTCACCTATCATGACCCCTGCCACCTGGGGAGGCACCTCGGGGACGGCGGCGTGTACGACGCTCCCCGGAAAATACTGCAGAGCATCCCCGGCATCGAGCTGGTGGAGATGGTACGCAGTCGGGAGAATGCCTGGTGCTGCGGGGCGGGGGCGGGTGTAAGTCAGGCAAACCCGGAACTGGCGCTCTGGACGGCCAACGAGAGACTTAAAGAAGCCAGAGCCACCGGCGCCAGCGCGCTGGTAACGGCCTGCCCGTGGTGCGTGCGGAACTTCAGGGACACCGTAAAAGAGTACGGTGAAGATATAAAGATTTACGATATCTCCGAGATAGTTAAAAAAGCGCTGTAAAAGAATTACTTACACTCTTTCTTAATATTATGACATGCTGATGTCATAATTACCCTGATATTATAGGGTAAAAACTCAAGGAGTGTACTATGGAAAACATGAAAGAAATAATCGCCGGACAGATGAAGGAAATGAGGGCGCGCATCGAGGAACATGCCGGACCGGATGTATGTGCCGAGTTCTTCAGAGACAGCGAGAAAGCCGCCGCCTCCACCAATCCGGTTGATAACGCCCTCTGGATGAAGGAAGCCATCGACCGTCTGGACACATCGACCGATAAAAAACACGGGAAAATATAATGACAGCCTGTGGTCATGCTTGCCTTACGGTGAACATCAAAGGTATGGAAGCGTCAAAAGAAGTACGCCGCAAGTGTGCTACGGAAGAAGAATTTCTGAATATTGAACTAAACGCACAACCCGATATCACTCGCTTTGAGAGAAATGGTGAAATTATAAATTGGTATTACACGCCGCGAAAAATAGGCAAGGGCATACGCTGCTTCTGTCCTTTATTAAGCATGCTGCCAGAAGGCATTAATGTTTCGCTTACTTACTGCCAGTGTTCGCGGGCGTTTGTTCAGGCATACTGGGAGGGCATCCTGGGGCGGCCAATTAAAGTTGAATTGGGAGAAACCTCTATTACCGGGGCGGAGGAGTGTAAGTTCATCATCCACCTTTAGTGTTATTAAGGAAAATCATGAAAATAAGCGAAAAGATAAAGTGCATCGATTTCCCCTGCGGTGATATTGATAAAAACGCTTACGTTGTCCCCGACTGCGATATCTACATCGACAACGTGAAAATAGTGATGATAACGGAAGCCCCGCCGAACGAAAAATCCGATTATTTCTACGCTGAAGGAAATCCCTTCTATCTGCAAACCACGCTGCAGACCTTCCATGATGCTGGCGCCGATGTGAATTCTATACAGGATATCCTCGACCTGGGTGTATTTATCACCACCGCCGTCAAATGCGGCAAGACCCGGTATGCCATCTCCAGCGATACGATGAAAAACTGCTCGGAGTTGCTGGAAAAGGAAATAGCTCTTTTTCCGAACGTCAGGGCCTTCATGCTGATGGGCGACGTGGCCATCAAGATGATGAATAATATCTGGAAAAAGCAGACCGGCAAGAAAGTAATACCGGCCGGTTCCACCTATAAAATAAGGGGGGAGGCCTTCTACCTGGGGGATACGCGGATGTTCCCCTCGTATACGCCGGCAGGTAAGAACTTCCTCATCGAGAAATCGAAAAGAAGGATGGTAGCCGAGGATATCAGGGAGGCATTAAAACTGGTATAATGTAAACAATCCTGACTATTGGTAATAAGGAGAAAAATATGGCTGGAAAAATGGAATGGATGCTAAGCGGGGACTGCACCGAGGCCTGTACCTCTCCGCCGGTGTGCCCCTACTACTGGGGCTCGAGCACGCCCACCGACCTACACGACGGTAAAAACCAGTGCGAGGGGGCTTTTACCTTCCACATACGGGAGGGCTACCACGACAGCACCGACCTCGGCGGTCTGAACGTGGGCATTATCTTCAATTCCCCCATAGGCGGTACTGCCGTACGCGATCCGTGGCAAGCGGTACTCTATATCGACGAAAAAGTTAACGATAAACAGGCGACAGCACTGGAGAAAATCTTCAGGCAGTGCTGGGGGAACATGGGGGAGATACTTAAGGTAAAGAGAGCACCAATCTCATTTAAAAAGGAAGCGGTCGGCGACCCGGCCAATCCCGGCTACAAGCATGCGGTGAAATACGGGAATATCTACAGCATGCAGGCAGATCCGCTGATGACGATGAACGGACTCCCCAGGTATATCAGCGGGATGGTGGGTGGCCACATCTATATTGGGAAATCGACCGAGAACCGCGTCAATGAGGCCGACCTTCCGCGGGGCAAATGGGACAGGCCGGAGATGAGCAACACCTATTACGAGTTCAGTCTCAATCCCGAGAAGCTTTCCTGGATGCCGTAAGGACACGTCTATCCAACGATAGAGGCAGCGAGGGGACAGACCGGCTCAATAAACCGTGCTTAATTGTGGTTAACGAAGGCTTCCTTAACCAGTGAAATCAGGTTATCAGCCATAGGGTGTTCCGGCGAATTTTCACGCAGAAGAGCGGTGGCTCCCACCCAGATATCATGCTTTAAGGTGAGAACTTTCAGCCGTCCTTCAGTAATATCTTTCTCCACATCCCTGACATGGAAGACACTCATCCCCTGGCCGCTCTTGATGAGATTCATTCCCCAGTCCTGGCTATTGACCTCGACTATTATGGGAGCGGGCATATGGCATCCTCCCAATCTGAGCCGACTTAAAAGGATACGCCGCGTAGCGGAAGTCTCCGGGCCCAGAATCATCGGATAACCACAGAGGTCCATCAGTCTTACGTTCTCTTTCTGCGATAGCGAACTGGAAGGCGAGGTAACCAGAACGAGTTTTTCCCGCGAGGAAAGCTCAATATTTTTCAGCTGGCGTTTCCCGTAATCAACACCCACCACAAAGCCGAGGTCCACCTGGGAATTAAAGACGTCATCGGCAATCTCAAATGAGGATGAATTCCTGATTATCAACTTGACATTAGGATAGAGTTTCTCGAATTCGACAGCCGCCTTAACGACGGTAGAACTGAAAGTGGCCGAGACCCCCACGCGAAGGCTGCTTTCTTTCAGGCTCTCCAGATACTTCTCGGCGCTGACCATATGGTGATAGATTTCGCTGACATACTTCAGGAGGCCTTTCCCGGCACGTGTCAGATAAACCTTCTGCCTTCGTATATCGAGGAGTCGAATACCGATGTTTTTCTCCAGAGACCTGATGTGATAGGTAATCGTCGGCTGGGTAAGGCAGAGTTTTTCGGCGGCGGAGGTTATGCTTTCCTGGCTGGCAACCCAGTAGAACACTATAAGACTGTGGAGCGATAGCTTCGACGACATCATCTAACAACAACAACAACCCATTGAATACATATTGACTCCCACGCTTCTTCCCACAAGATTACAGGGGCAAAGTCGATTTTTCTGCAATCCATCTATAATATCATATAATTTTTTAGGTTGCAATTCAGTCTACAACATGATACCTTGCTAGTGGGCTGATATGACTGGCCATTCTGCGATACAGAAACACTCATGATAATGCTATTTCCAGATGCGCAACAGGCTTAAAATTTCACGTGTTCATTCAAATCATGCACACCGGGCGGGTATTATTTGAAAAAATCCCCAGAAGGTGCTATATATAACATGACATAAGCCTGAACCACCTGTTTATTGCCAAAAAGTGTAAGGAGGAGATATATGGCTAAAGACCTAGTAAACACATTAGCTGACCTGAAAGAAGACGAGGCGATAGCAATTGTCCAAGAAAGGCTTTCTAAAAACGAAGACCCGATGAAAATCCTGAACGAAGCCGGACGGGGCATGGAAATCGTGGGCAAACGCTTTTCAGAGAGTAGATATTTTATCCCCGACCTGGTATATTCCGGTGAAATCCTCAAGAAAATAAACGAACTCGTGAAGCCGAAACTTACCGGAGGAGGAGAGGTGAAGAAGGGCGGTAAGGTTGTCATCGGTACCGTTGCCGGTGATATCCACGATATCGGTAAGGATATCGTAGTTTTCATGCTGGACGTCAGCGGTTTTGAAGTTACCGACCTGGGCATCGACGTGCCCGTGCAGAAATTCATCGACGCCATTAAAGAAACCAAAGCACCCGTGGTAGGTATGAGCGGCTTTCTCACGCTGGCTTTCGATTCGATGAAACAGACCGTGGACGCGATGAAAGAAGCCGGCCTGAGAGAGCAGGTAAAGGTTATGATAGGCGGAGGCCAGATTACCGACGAAGTGGTGAAATACACCGGAGCCGATGCCTTCGGTAAGGATGCCATGGCTGGCGTTACCCTGGCCAGGAAATGGACAGGTAATTAATATTATTCCCCAGTGGATTACGAGCAGGAGGTTATAAACATGGAAAAGAAATGGGAAGAAATGACTCCGGACGAGCGCCAGGAAGCCCTGTTTGCCAGATGGATTTCGCCGGAGGGCGCGACCTTTGCCAGCCCCGAGGCCGAAAAAGCCTACAAGGAAAGGGCAACGAGGATAAAGGACGCCATCCAGATGAAGAAGCTGCCGGACAGGGTACCGATTTTCGTGCTGCCGAGTTTTTATCCGATATATTACAGCGGGATGACCCCCCGGGACTCCATGTACGATTACGATAAAAGCAACGCGGCGTTCAAGAAATTCGTCATCGACTTCGGACCGGACGGTAATCTCGGTGCGGCCGTTCCGGGTCCGGGCAAGTTCTTCGATATCATGGACTATAAGCTGTATTCATGGCCGGGACACGGGGTATCACCCAATCATTCCTACCAGGCCAACGAGGGCGAATACATGATGGTAGAAGAATACAACGACCTGATTGAGGATCCATCCAACTACTTCTACAAGACCTACCTTCCCCGCGTTTTCGGGGCGCTAGAATTCTGGCAGCAACTCCCCTCGGTTACCGGCATAGTGGAGATGTACGGCGTGGCCGGGAACTTCATCCCCTTCGGACTGCCGCCGATGCAGGAAGCTCTGAAGAAACTCATGGAAGCCGGCGAGGAAGCTCTTAAGTGGGGCCAGGCGATGGGCGCTTTCGGCGGCGACATACTGGCATCGGGCTATCCCGTCATCGTGGCCGGTTTCACCAAGGCACCTTTCGACTTCCTCGGTGATACCCTGCGCGGTACCCGGGGCTTGATGGTAGACATGTACCGGAACCCGGACAAGGTGCTCAAAGCCATGGACGTCCTGACTCCACTGATGATAAAAATGGGAGTAAATACAGCCCTGGGCGCCGGTAATCCGTTCATCTTCATACCTCTGCATAAAGGCGCGGACGGATTCCTTAACGACGAGCAATATAAGAAGTTCTACTGGCCAACACTGAGGAAAGTTATGATAGGACTGATAGAACAGGGAGTCGTGCCGTTCCCTGCCGCCGAGGGCGGGTATAACTCGCGCCTGGAGGTTGTAAAAGACCTTCCCAAGGGCAAAACGATGTGGTTATGCGATAAACTGGATATGAAAAAAGCCAAAAAGACCCTCGGCCAGGTTGCCTGTCTTGCCGGTAACATGCCGTCGGCATTACTCAACCTGGGCACCAAACAACAGATTACAGACTACGCCAAGAAACTCCTGGACGACTGCGCCAAGGGCGGCGGCTACATCATGAGCAACGGGTCGTTTTTTGACGAAGCGCAGGCAGAAAACATCCACGCTATGGTTGAATTCACCAGGGAGTATGGTGTATATAAATAAACACCAGGATACTAAAGAGTTAAACGATTTAAGGGTGTGTGCCGATTAATTCGACACACACCCTTTTTTTGACATAAATTCGACGAGGTGTCGTTCTGCCGCTAGAGCATCACGGTACCACCGTCGATATAGAGCACCTGCCCGGACATGAAATTGGAATCGTCCGAGGCCAGGAATACCGCCGCGCCAACCAGGTCATTTGGCTGCTCGCGCCGGTGCATCGACTGCTCCGAGGTAGCCAGTTCGAAGGTCTGGTCGCTGCCATCCTGCTCCAGACTGGCCTCTGAAGCCGTGTATCCCGGAGCGATGGCGTTGACATTGATATTCGAGGCACCCAGAGCGTGGGCCAGGGCGTGAGTTAACGTATAAACGGCACCCTTGCTGCAGGAATACGGCAAGAAGAACGAAGCCGCCGGTACCCGGGCAACGTTAGAAGCCACATTGATGATTTTGCCTTTGCCCGCTTTTTCCATCAGGGGAACAATAGCCTTACATACCAGGTAGGTCCCCCGGACATTCACCGTTAAAATCCGGTCCCATTCCTCGGGCTCCCAGAGATTCCACGGCTTGGCATTAAGGCCGCCCCAGATAGCAGCATTGTTGAGGAGAATATCCACCCTGCCGTACTGCTTCATGACCGCATCAGCTATCTTCTGGGGCTGGTCGGCGTAGGCGATATCGGCTTCAACGATGGCTACTTCCGCGCCTTTAGCTTTTACCTCTTTAACCGTATCTTCAGCCCTTTTCAGATTGGTGGTGGTTAACAGCAGCTTGGCCCCTTCCTCGGCGAACCTCAGGGCGAAGGCTTTGCCGATACCCCGGCTGGCCCCGGTAATAATAGCTACCTTGTCCTTTAGTGCTGGTGACATACTTTTCTCCTTTTTTCTACTTTTTTTATGATATTCAGCGGTTACACGTCCAACCTAGAAAATTTACATCACCTCCCCGCGCATGTCAAGTCAGATAGTCCCGCGTGGAGGTTTGACAACCAAGGGCGGCTAGCCTATGATAAGTATGCCGAGAGAAAAATCCCACCTGAGCCTGGCGGGGCGTAGCGCAGCTTGGTAGCGCGTCTGAATGGGGTTCAGAAGGTCCCCGGTTCAAATCCGGGCGCCCCGATATCAAATTGTTAACAAAAGACTGCGAGGATTTGTTAACAAAATTCCTCTCAAGTAGGCGACAAGGTCTATCGATTAGAACCATAGAGTTCTATGAATACACCCTCGAACC
>DUFB01000084.1 GCA_011192005.1 Dehalococcoidia bacterium | reverse complement strand
GTTCCTTTTTACACAGCAAACTAATACCTAGTGATTTGTTATAAAATCATACGAAAAAGATTGAGATAAATAAACATTATCAAATCTTCCTTTTGTCTCTGGATAACAATAATGCCGGAATTATCCCGGCTAAACAAATAAAGATTGAAATCTTAAAGAAATCATGGAATAAGTCCAATGACACCTGAATCACTTCTTCTGGGGTATTCATTATTTCCTCGAGAGTCATCCCAGCCGTCATAATCTGAAAGTTACCCATACCCCATGAGGATAATGCTGCAAGTCCTATTATCATGCCTATCATGCGTGTCATTACCACTATAGATGAGCCGATGGCTCTCTGCTCCACCCCGATTGATTCGACAACGGCTGTGGCAAGGGGAGCAATAACCAAACCAAAACCTAATCCAACCGTAACAAGATGCAATGTCATTTGCGGATCGGCGATATCAAGATCCCACCGGCTTAAAAAGAAGAAGCCGAGACTACTAAATAGCAGGCCGAGTATGGTTGGTAACCGGTAACCGAATCGCCGGCATAGAAATCCACCCAGGATCGCTCCAGCACAAATCATGATGGTAAGACGAAACAACCTCAGCCCTGCCTCTATAGGTGAGGAACCCATAATGGTCTGACTAATAAGAGGTACATTTACCAGAGCCATAATAAGGGCTGCTCCGGTGACTAAACTGGTAATATTCGCATTGGAAAAGGTGATATTCTTGAAGACAGAAAGATTAATTAGCGGTTCCGTGGTCCTAAACTGCCTCATTATGAAAAAGGTAAAACAAAGCACCGAGATAATTGCTGTGGTTAAAGTATAAAGACGAGAGTCAAACTGCTCTGGTCTCTGGCTGAGAGCCAGGCTGAGGAAAGCGAGACCCGCAGCAAGTAAAATACCACCGAGATAATCCACTTTGACCTGAGTCCTTTGGCTAGATCCGAGTAGAAAGAAGATGAGTAAGGCCGCTATTATCCCAATCGGTATATTGATCCAGAATATCCAGCGCCAATCGAGCATTTCCGAGACAATTCCCCCGTAAAATGGTCCGAATGCACCTCCAGCTTCGACAACTCCGCCAATGATTCCAAGTGGTACGGCTCTAGATCCTCCAGGAAAGCTATCAGCTACAATAGCCATGGCTATGGGTACCATCGCACCACCACCGATGGCTTGAACTATACGGGCTGTTACGATCCATTCAAAGTTAGGAGCGAGAGCTACAAATATTGAACCGACGATGAATAGTAATAAAGACATGATATAAATTTGACTATGGCCGTATACATCCGAAACTCTTGCCATTAAGGGCATGGCAAATATGTAACCTATTAGGTAACCAACAACAATCCATACCGCCTGGTCTAGGTCCAATACGGTGAGCTCGAGGTCTGGCATCATATCGGCTAGAGCACCATAGATCACTGTTTGATCAAGTGCCGAGATAAAAATACCAACGCATGTTATTGCCAGGATAAGATAGGGCGATAAATTTCTCCTCAAAGGTTCCCTTAAAGTGAATTGCATATCTAGCTCTATATAGGTGATTCAATTTCTACTTCCTGATTGTAGTTAGATAGCTTTAGTATTCTTATTATCCCCAGTTTTTCCGTTTCAGTTATCTGCCCTTCCACTTGTATTTGATATATCAAGAAAGTTTCTGCATCAATCCAGACATCCACAGTAACATTAACACCTTCGACAGATGACAATGTAATCGGGCGTAAACTCTTAGATGGTATTTCACCTTTAATATGATAGCTACCGCCCTCATCTTTGTCTTCACCCTCAACTACGGAAGGGTCTACTATATCTTCTAAAATAGCAGTAATTCCAGCATTCGGGTCTAAAATACTGATGGCACTGAATTCTCCTGGAACGAGTTCCCACTCCTTGGTAAGGGGATTCGTCATATAAGTTGTGATCCCGATCGTTACAACTTCAACTTTAACCAGCATTCCACCTAAGGCGGCGGTAATGCTTGCTTTAAGTTTATCGGGTTTTGTAACATCACCTATCGCTTTATCCAGTTCTAATCCCATAGCAATAGGTGTGCGTCCACCTTCATGAACAAGTTCAAAATGGAAAGAACTGATGACATTCATCTTATCTATTGAATTATTAATTATTTCCGAGGCACTCAATGATTGTGTTGTGATTACTTCTTCACCACAAGCCAGTAATGTGAAAAGCATAAAAATGTTGATTATGATGATTACAATTGTAACTAACCCCTTTTTCATGCTCTTCCCTCCTTAGCAGTGAACTGCCCGTATATTTATAGCACCTTATATCTAATTGCCATCTTTAGCCAGTGAATAATATATTATGCCGCTATGAGATTTTGTATGACTAATTTTTCCCCTTATTTTTATTTTCAGCTACGTCTGATCCATTTTACCCTAGGAGCCTTATTTCTTAAGATAATTTTATTGTGTTCATCCATAAGCGCCACCCCCTTCGACATGGAGTATCATCATTCTATCCTATTATTCATATTTGTCAAACTTGGTTCTATAAAGTTAGAGCTAAAAAGCCTGATATTTATTAATAGTAACATTCAACTAGATTGTCACATTAATCTTAGGTTATCTCAATAATATATCTCCTCAATATAAAAAGGTCCGCTCTATTCCACGCCTGAGTACTAGGCATATAATCAAAATGTTAAAAAAGGAACGTTTTTAGGCTGCACAATCTGACGTTTTGTCACCTCGCCGAACATTTTAGTATTTTGCTGTGTTATAAAAATTTGATACTACTCTCGATATGGAGTAAACAAATCTCAATCTCTTTTTATTATTCTCCGCACCGTTTCATATCTAACATCGTATTCTCTGGCCAATTCTCTTAGACTCTTTTTACCAATCTTCTGAATTATCTCTGTCTGTTTTAATGTTGATACCTTCTTCGGTGATATACAAATTTCACTAATGTTTTTACACAGAAGTTCTACAATATAGGCGGTTTGCACTCGGGAATCCAGTACCCCCCGGGGTCGCCATATTACTTTCTGAATAGCTCCAAATCTATATTTTTGACAATTGCATAGGATAATCTGATATAATCCTACAGGAATTGCTACTTACATATAGGAAGTAATTTTTAATTATATAAAAATTGGAGGATGTAAACATGGCACATGGATTCATGGGAAAGGTACTGTGGGTAGACCTTTCCAAGAAAGAGCTGAAAGAAGAAGCTCTGGATGAGAAGATGGGGCGCGACTTCCTGGGTGGCTACGGCCTGGGCGCCCGCATACTGTTCAGCCGGCAGAAAGCCGGCATCGATCCGCTTGGCCCCGAGGCGATTCTCGGTATGACCACCGGCGTGCTAACCGGCACCGACGCGATGGGCGGTTCCCGCTACATCATGGTGGGCAAATCGCCGCTGACAGGTGGCTGGGGCGACGCCAACTCGGGTGGTAATGTCGGACCCACCTTGAAGTTTGCCGGATACGACGCTGTCTTTTTTACCGGAATATCGGACAAGCCCGTATATCTCCACATCAACAACGGTAAAGCCGAGTTGAAAGACGCCAGTAAAATCTGGGGCAAGGATACCTTCGAGACCCAGGACATACTACGTGCCGAGTACGGCAAAGACCTGGAAGTTGCCTGTATCGGGCCTTCCGGGGAGAAAGTAGCTCTGGTGGCGGCGATAATGAACAACAAGGGGCGCGCCGCGGGGCGGTCAGGACTGGGGGCGGTGATGGGCTCCAAGAAACTCAAGGCAATCGCGGTACAGGGCAACATGAAGATACCCGTAGCCGATGCAGCAAAATCCGCGGCTATGAGGAAAAAACACCTAGCCAATATGGGACCGAACGTCCCGTTCATGCGCAAATTCGGCACGCCTTTCCTCTTCAATATGTGCTGCGAAATTGACGATGCCCCTGCCAAGAACTGGGCCGGCGCCTGCGTGATAGACTTCCCGAATTTCAAAGATATCGGCGCCGAGAACGTGGAACCGCAGCAGGCGCGGAACTATGCCTGCTGGCACTGCCCCATCGGCTGCGGCGGGATAATGAAGGAAGGCACCGGCGAGTACAAGTACTCCGCCGAAGCCCATAAACCCGAATACGAGACACTGGCGATGTTCGGCAGTAACTGCCTGAATGCCGACCTGTCTTCGATAATTAAAATTAACGATATCTGTAACCGATACGGACTCGACACGATATCAGCCGGGGCCAGTATCGCCTTCACCATCGAATGCTACGAAAAGGGACTAATCAACAAAAAGGATACCGACGGACTGGAAATGAACTGGGGCAATACCAAGGCAATCGTCGCTATGACCGAGAAGCTGGCGAAGCGCGAAGGGTTCGGCGATAAAATAGCCGATGGCGTGAAGAAAGCCGCGGAGAGAATAGGCAAGGGTTCCGAGAAATACGCCATGCATGTCGGCGGACAGGAAGTCCCGGCGCACGATTCCCGCGGAGGATACCAGTTCGCTATCGGGTACGCCTCCGAACCGACCCCCGCCAGGCATACCCAGGGTGGTGAGGGGCCTCTACCGGCGGGAGCCATGCCCGAATATGACCCGACGAAGCTCAAGGGGCGTGGCAAAATTCACAAGCACGGTGCCAATCTTACGGCGGCCTATAATGCTGCCGGTATCTGCATGATTGTCATCGGGGATGGTTACGGCCATATCAACCAGCTGGTTGAGGCCTTCCAGACCATCACCGGATGGGACATGGACATGGACGAAATCATCAAGACAGGCCACCGTATCGTAACCATGCGGCAGGCCTTTAACATCCGCGAAGGTCTGGCGACACCCTGGAAATTCCCGGACAGGATGCAGGGTGTTCCCCCCAAGACGGAGGGACCGCGCGCCGGTATTACACTTGACATGAACGAACTCTCCAAGGAATACTATGAAGCCCTCGGCTGGGATGTTAAGACGGGTAAACCCAGCAAAAAAGTCCTCCTAGAGCTGGGCCTCGATGACGTAGCCAAAGAGCTGTATAAATAGAATATTTCAGAACAGAGCAACCGGTTATCTTTCACGACGCAAGCGAGGGATAACCGGTTGTTTTATATGCCGGAGTCAGGCGATTTTCAGTTCTATCAGGCGTTCTCGGAGTCGGAAGAGAGCCCCGTAAGCCTCGCGCTGTCCCGAGGGGTCTCGGAAACGGGCAAAGTTATGCCCCCAGGTTTTTTCTCCCGATGCATCGCTGACGCCTACATAGGTCAGCCCGGGAGGTTCTCCCTTAACGGTGGATTTCTGTGATATTCCACTGGTACTCAACCCGATGTCCGCCGAAAATCTCTCTCTGATCATCGCAGCCATTATACCGGCAACTTCAGGGCTTACAGGGCCGTACGTGGCGATAACTTCCGGGGGAACGCCGAAGGCAATCTTTGTGGCGTCGGAGCCGGTTACCAGACCGCCACGATAGTATCGCGCGCTGCCAGGTGTCGTCGATAACAAATTAGCGATAGTACCCGTTGTACCATCCTCGATTGTCGCCAGCGTCAGACCGGTCTTACCGAGCCAGCCGCCGATAAGTCCCTCCAGCGAATCGTCATCTCTGCCCCAGATACGCGAGCCAAAGATTTCATCAAGTTGTTCCCCGGCATTCCTGAGCAGTTGCCCGGCGTCATTACCCCGGGCAACAAATCGTAAATGAATACCGTCCAGATGCGCGTAGATGCCAAGGGACGGGTTTTCCGATTCGAAGAAGGACTGCACCATTTCGGCAACCTCCGCCTCGGGTATGCCATAGGTCTTGAACGTACGCGACAATATAACCTGTTTCGATAGTATTTTTCTCAAACGCGGCGCTACTTCATTACGCCACATAATGGTCATCTCGCGGGGAGGACCGGGCATGGCGGCGATGGTCTTGCCGTTTTTCCTGACCCACCAGCCCGGAGCGGTACCGAGGGGGTTATCGAGCGCCTCGGCGGAGGGAATCAACCAGGCCTGCTTGATATTATGGGGAGGCATTTCCTGTCTCATGCGACCGAAAAGCTGGCGCAAATTATTTTCAAGCGCGGCATCAACGGTAGGTTCCTCGCCCGTGACAGCCGCGATGGCTTCACGGGTCAAGTCGTCGGCAGTAGGACCCAAGCCACCAGTAACAAGCACGATATCCGCCTTTTCCTGCGCCCTTTCCAGGGTTTCCCTCAGCTGCCTGATATCGTCCCCTGCGGTGGTCATCCGGTTGAGCTCGATGCCCAGTAAAGGTAACTGCGATGCTAGAAAACCGGCATTGGTATCGGTGATTTCTCCCCGGAGAAGCTCATTGCCGACGGAAATAATCTCGGCGCGATGATGAATATCCAACTCAAAAGATATTATAAACCTTTAGCAGGAATAATGACAGACTGAATGATTTATTGATTACCGAACGGCTAAAGGAGTAAAATCAGATACAGTTATAAGGATTGCTTTCTCTCCTGGCTGAACTCAGCGTTTAATAAGGAGTTTTTTATAGAATGCCCGGCAACAAATACGATAAATATTTCCTGAAAAACGACCCGCCACCTTTCAAGTTCATTATGGGGCCGATACTCCAGCGTATGGACAGCAGGAAAATAACAGGGAGTAACTTCTATTTTATTCACTGGGTATTGCCGCACGAGAAACCGCGGATGGAAATCGGGCACCCGCCACACATCCACAGCGAAGCCGAACTGCTGATACATATCGGCACCGACCCCGATAACCCCGACGACCTGGGAGCAGAGGTGGAGATTTACATGGGACCGGAGCAGGAAAGGCATGTCATCACAGAATCGACGGTAGTCTTTCTACCACCCAATTTTATCCACGGTCCCTGGAATCCTCTGAAGACAGTGCGATCCTGGATATTTATTGAAATCAACCAGGGAACCCAGCACACCGAGAAATTTTACCCGCAGCTTATGAGCACGGACCAACGTGCTAAACTGGACTGGAAATTCTGGCACGATGAGAACATGTCCGAAGGCTACAGCAACATGCCAAATCCACGATAGCAAGGAGAAGAATAATGTTGTTAAAAGACAGAGTGGCGATTATTACCGGCGGGGCTAAAGGGATGGGACGCGGCATGGCTTCAAGATTCGCGGAAGAAGGCTGCAAGGTGGCCATTGCCGATATAGACATCAATGAAGCTAACAATACGGTAGCTCTGGTTAAACAGAAAGGAAGCGACGGGCTGGCGATACGGTGCGACGTTACCGACGGCAAACAGGTAAGGAACACGGTCCAGAAAGTTGTCGATAATTACATGAAAATAGATATTCTGGTCAATAACGCCGGAGCCATAGCCCCCCATAAACCGATCGAGGACATCACCGAGGAAGAATGGGACAGGGTGCTGGCTTTGAACCTGAAAAGCCACTTCCTCTTCTGCAAGTACGTCGTGCCGTATATGAAGAAGGCGAAATACGGCAAGATAATCGGCATATCCTCCATCGGGGGTATCCAGCCGCCCGCCCACGAAATCCACTACAATACGGCCAAGGCGGGCATCATCGGGTTTACCTACGACCTCGGCAGGGAACTGGCACCCCTGAATATCACGGTAAACGCCATCCTGCCAGGTCCGATACGCACGAATTTTTACGAAAGAATGACCGGCACGATGAGTGATGAAGACAAGGATAAATTCTTCAACGAAGGTCTGGGTAAGAAGGTGCCCATGCAGCGACCTGGTACTCCGGATGACATCGCCGGGGCCGCCCTGTTCTTGGCATCGGAGCTCTCGGCTTACGTTACCTGCGAAACGCTCTGCGTCACCGGCGGCCTGCCGCAACTTCCCTAGATATTGAACCAATGTAATCATTCCCAGGAGGTAAAATGGCATTGAACACGGGTAAATATCTTAGAATTAACCTATCCACATCGGAAATAAAGACCGAGGAAGTAGACAATAAGATAGCCAAGAACTTCGTCGGGGGGAGGGGCTACGGCGTTAGATATCTCTATAAGGAACTCAAGTCAGATATCGACCCGCTCGGTGAAGATAATAAGTTAATACTGCTCGCCGGACCGCTGGCGGGGACATCAGCCCTGGCGGTATCGAGGTGGATGACGATTACAAAAAGTCCGCTGACCGGGGCTTTCGCCAGGTCGGTGGGCGGGGCGGACTTCGGGGCATGGCTGAAATTCGCCGGTTACGAGTTCATGATAATCGAAGGAAAAGCCGAGAAACCGGTTTATCTTCACCTGACCCGGGACAGCTGCCGTATCCATGACGCTGCCGGGTTCTGGGGTAAAAATACGAAGGAAACCCAGCAAAAATTGAGCGAGCTTTACGGCAAGAGCACACGCTGCGTAAGCATCGGACCGGCCGCAGAAAACGGCGTGAAATACTCGGGGATTTTCAGTGATAGAAGGTGCGCGGGACGCTGCGGAACCGGCGCGGTGATGGGCTCCAAGAACCTTAAAGCCATCGCCATCAACGCCCAGCGCAACCTCAATCTCAGCGATCCCGAGACGTACAACCAATTGGTCAAGGAGCAGGTGGACGCAGTACTGGCGAATAAGGGATTCGAAAACCATAAGGAATGGGGCACGACGCAGACGCAGGACTTTACGAACATGATAGGGATTTTCCCCGTGAAGAATTTCCGCTACGGCCAGATGAACGGCAGGGAGAAGATAACCGGAGAGAACTACCGTAAGCTGAGGACGGGAGACATAGGCTGTTACTCATGTCCGGCACGATGTGGTAAAGTACATACGGTGACCTCGGGGCTGTACAAGAACGCCCACAGCGAGGGACCGGAATACGAGACCATCTGGGCATTCAGTGGACCGGTGGAGAACACCAGCATCGAAGCCGCCATCGCCGCCGACCAACTATGCGACGACCTGGGGCTGGATACCATCTCCACTGGCAATACCATCGGATTCGCTTTCGAGCTTTACGAAAAGGGCATCCTCAATAAGTCAGATGCCGACGGATTGGAACTGACCTACGGCAACTACGAAACCATGATTGCCCTCATCAAGAAAATAGCCTCCCGCGAGGGCATCGGGAATATCCTGGCTGAAGGCACTAGGGCAGCCGCGGCCATCATCGGAAAGGGCGCCGAGGACTATGCGATGCAGGTCAAGGGACTGGAAATACCGGCTTACGAACCGCGGGGTGCCAAGTCGATGGGCTATAACTACGCCACCGCCAGCATCGGCGCCAGCCACTGCTACGGTTACGCCGCTCAGGATATCTGGGGAGCCCCCGTGCCACGGCCGACGAATCGCTTCGAAGAGGTAGAAAACGCCGACGTCGTTATTTATAACCAGGACGAAACCGCCTCGAAAGAGACCGGAATCATCTGCGGGTTCGCGGGTAACTGGGGCTGGGTGCCCGACTGCTTCGGGAAGATGCTGGCGGCAGCCAGAGGAATCGAGGAGTATACCGACAACGAACACCTGAGACAGGTCGGAGAGCGCATAGTAAACGTGGAACGTTTGATAAACATGCGCGAGGGTCTTGGCCGGAAAGACGATACCCTGCCAAAGCGGATGCGTACCGAGCCCCTCCATACCGGTGAAGCCGAGGGTGAGGGACAGAAGGTGCGGCACCAGGACGAGTTCCTCGATCGCTACTACGAACTCAGGGGATGGTCGCAAGAGGGCGTGCCTTCCCCCGAGAAACTGAAGGCTCTGGGACTGGATAATATCTAAACCAGGAGAGAACAATGGCTTTAAAAAAAGATACATACAGAGCCCTGGAAGACATCGTGGGACCGGAGAACATTTCCGACGAACCGGCAATACTGGACTCGTACGCCTGGCGCTCGGGACTGGTTTCGGGACTGAACAAGTTCGTGCCCAGGTTCGAAGCCATTACCCTCCCGGGTAACACCACCGAGGTGCAGGCAATCGTACGGCTGTGCAATAAATACGGCATACAGTTCAAAGCATCCAGCACGGGCTGGGGACCCTATTGCGACCCCGCTGGATCCGGCGTTATCAAGCTGGACCTGCGCAGGATGAACCGGATTATAGAAATCAATGAGAAAAGCATGTACGCCGTCGTTGAGCCCTTTGTCATCTATGCTCAACTACAGGCGGAGCTGATGAAACGAGGCCTCAATTGCAATATCACCGGTGCCGGCAGCAATTGCTCCGCGCTACCCCTGGCGGCACATTCTAACCTGGGGCACCTCAGTGTCAGCGGCAGCTACGGCGAGCGGAACCAGCTGGCTCTGGAATGGGTAACACCCGACGGCGAGATAGTCAGGACGGGGACGCTGGGAGCCTCCGACGAGTGGTTTTGCGGCGACGGACCGGGACCATCATTGCGAGGTATTATACGCGGTAATACCATGCCATTAGGGGGGCTGGGGGTATATACCAAAGCCGCTCAGAAGGTCTATCACTGGCCGGGACCGGCGGTATTCCCCATCGAAGGAGTATCGCCGCAGTACCGGCCGAGCTACCTGCCGCCGAACTTTATGATTCGCTACTTCTCTTTTAAGTCGCAGGAACTGCTGCGGGAGGCAGTTCATCGAGTGGGCGAAGCGGAGATAGCCTTTATCCTGATGGGATTCAATCCCGCAATGATGTCGGCCAACATCGCTACAAATAACACCGAGGACATCAAATATCTCAGGCAATTCACGGACATGGTACAGGGGCCGGGATTCATGATAATCATCACCGGGAATTCCGCACGCGACTTCGCATATAAAAAATCGACACTGGAGATGATTATCAAAGAAACCGGAGGAAAATCTCTCAAGCCGGTGGAGGACCCCGAAAATGCCGGGGGCTTTCTCTACCGCTTCATCAGGGTTACCGGTTCCATCCGCGAAACCTGCCGTGCCACGGGGACATTCGGGGGTGAGGTGGGTGGCACCGACGTGTTCAACCTGATGAGCAAGTACATCGGGGAAGCGTCCAGGGTGAAGGGACATTATATCGAAGAGGATGCTCTGCTGGCTGATGGGACCGACCCGTTCGTGCAACTGATAGAGCACGGACACTGCGGTCACGGTGAGATGCTCATCCGCTATTTCTCGAGGAATCCGGCCTCGGTCCAGGCCAACTTCGAGGTATACATGGCTGCTAACCGCACCGCTGTCCAGGGCCACTACGGTGTTCCCCATCACGTCTGGAGCGACCCTATCCACGATATGTATGGTCCCGAGGCTTCACAGTACACCAAGTGGCTCAGGAAAATTAAGAAGACCTTCGACCCTAATGAAGCATCCGAAGCCAGTCATTATATTAAAGCTGAAAAGTAGTTCATCCAAAAAGGAGTGCTACATGGAAGAATACGATAATGCGGAAGACTTGATAGAAATATTCAATGCTTACGGTATAGAGCATCTTTTCTTCAACCCGGGAATCGATAATGTACCGGTACTGGAAACGGTGTCCAGATACCGGGCTACCGGCAAGAAAAGCCCACGGGGAATACTCTGCCTTGACGAGTTCGTGACGATGACAGCTGCCCACGGCAACTACATGGCATCAGGCAAGCCGCAGGCGGTCTCGGTGCACTCGGAACTAGGTATTCTGCAGATCGGTGGCGCCCTGCAAAACGCGCAGTGGGGAAGAGTCCCGGTGATTATCTTCACGGAAATACAGGGTCCGACCAGGCGCGTCACCTGGCAGAAGGAACCTTTCGACCAGGGGAAAATGGTACGCAACTTCGTCAAGTGGGACCACCAGCTAACCGATAAAGAGGACATCCAGGAAGCTCTCCAAACAGCACTAAATATAGCGACAACTGAACCGTACGGGCCCGTCTATCTGGCCATTCCTAGGGAAGTCCTCTGGCACAAAGCCGACAAGTCCAGAGATAAACCGAAAACACTGAAAAAAGCCGGTATCCCGCCCGAAAAAGTAAAACTGGAAATGCTCGCGAAAGCCGCGGAAATACTGATTAATGCCGAAAATCCACTAATAATCACCGGACATTCGGGGAGGAACCCGGATACCGTACCGAAGCTCATCGAACTGGCGGAGACGCTGTGCGCCCGGGTATTAACATCCGATACCAGGATGAACTTCCCGAATACGCACCCGCTGGCAGCATACATTCCGACTATTGCTGGATTAGGAAATCCACCGATGGCAAATACCGATGTGATACTGGCAATAGACTACGATTTGCCGTATGCCTCACCGGCAGCTGGCCCCCCGGCTGAGATGACATTCATACATATCGACATCGACATGTTTAAGAAGGGCGCGCCTCTCTGGGGACGTAAGCCAGACATCGCCATCGAAGGCGACTCTGGTAGGATAATACCGGCCCTGACCAGAGCTATAAAGGAGAAGCTGACAGACGACCGGCGCGCACAATTTAAAAAATGTTTTAAACAGCTGGAAGCGGAACATAACAACCTCGCCAGTGAATGGCAAAGCTTGGCGGAAAGTCATTCGCAGAAAAAGCCCATATCAGCCCACTGGTTGAGCAAGTGCATCAGCGAAGCGATAGACGACGATACCATTATCGTGAACCAGACAATTTCACCGTCCAGGATAGTGGCGCACCTGGTGCAGCGGAGTAAACCGGGCACGCTGCTCTCCTACTCCGGAGGTTGCATCGGCTGGGCGATAGGGGCTGCCCTGGGGGTTAAGCTAGCGGCACCGGACAAGACGGTGGTCAGCCTGATGGGCGACGGCGCCTTTATCTACGGCTGCCCGGAAGCATCGCTATGGTCCTCAGGATTCTACAAAGCACCTTTCCTATCGATAATATTCGACAACCAGGGATACGGCGCGATTAAAGGTCTTTTCCGGGAAAAGCACGACGTCGACAACATGGGCGCGGATATTTACAGACCGCCCGATTACACCAAGATAGCCCAGGCATGCCATGCGTACGGCAGGACAGTCGAAGAGCCGGCTGACGTTATACCGGCCCTCAAAGAGGGACTGGAACGGGTACGGAGCGGCCAGCCGGCCGTACTGGATATCAGGTTGGAGCCCGTATAAATCATTACCTATAACGGTAACGTGTGTGAAATTTCATACCCTTCCCAGGCACATCGCTCATCTTCATACGGGGCTCCCTCAACGCGGGTGTCTTTATCCAGAATCATGGTCATACGTTCTCTGCCGTAGGCTGGCCATTCGCCGATGCTCTCGCAGGACGGGTTCCCGTTACGGGCAAAAGCGATTGCCGAATCCTGTATCTTCACCGCCAGGTTTTCAACCGCCGGTCCCGTTCCACATAGCTGAGGCTCGAGGTTACCGAAAAGGAAGGGATTATCCAATCCGTGCATGGCACCGAGGACACCACCCATCGCGGGTGATTTATAGGTAAAGAGGTAGTTATAGGCAGGAGCTCCATTATCACGCTGGGCTTCAACAAGCTGTAGTGTGGTCATGCGGAACATGAGGTCCACACCCACCGTCCCCAAGACGTCAGCGAAGTCCGCTTTACTGCCTCGTTTCTTCAAAGCATCACGATAAGTATTTATCAATCCCGGCACCATGTCAGAAGGCAACAGCTTATTCAGTCGTCTATTCAGTTCTGCTTCGTTCATATTATGCATGGCGGGGTCCATCATCATATTGGGCGCTTTCAATTCATCAAGTGCATTACCCGCCATAACGGGGATATTCTTAGAAAGGCCCTTTTTAATGGCGTCGATAGGCCATTCCGGAATTTTAACACCATCAACGACGGGGATAAAAGGTGTCGCCCGGGATTCCGTCTCGCGGACCTTCATGCTCAGCTGTTGCTGACCGTCAAGGAGCTGCTGCGGGGTGAGATTACGCAAAGCGTCGGCATCCCTGCCGGTGAGATCCAGTAATTCGAGATATCGTTCAGACATTTTTACCGCATTATCCAGCGGGGCCACGACGTTGGCAGCGCCGCTGCGGTTCATCGCCTTGTGGAACTTTCCGCGGGCCAGCGGTATACCCAGTAGAGTACCGACACTCATACCACCGGCGGAAAAACCGAAAATTGTGATGTCATCCGGATTACCGCCGAAAGCGGCGATATTGTCTTGTACCCAGTCCAGAGCGGCAATCTGGTCGAGTATTCCCTCATTACCGGTAGCGCGAATTTTACTCCCGGTGACTTCATTGAGATTCAGGAATCCCAGCGCTCCCAGTCGGTAGTTGATACTGACCAGAACGATATCACCACGCCTGGCCAGCTTGCCACCCTTCAGCACCGGTTCGCTGCCAGCCCCGATGATAAAAGCACCGCCGTGGATATAGAACATGACAGGACGTTTAGCATCATCGATTCCCGGCGTCCAGATATTAAGGAAGAGGCATTCTTCACTCTGGGGTTCTTCAAAGGCAGGCATGCCCGGCATGGCAAAGGGCATGGCATTCTGGGGCGCCATATTCCCGTATTTTTTAGCTGGGCGTACGCCGTCCCAGGGCTTTACCGGCTGCGGTGGCTCCCAGCGCAGTTTCCCCACGGGAGGCGCAGCATAAGGTATTCCTTTGAAGACATACAGGTTATCCTCATAGCTTCCTTCGACTCTGCCACCGGTCGTAGTAACCACGGCGTTTTTACTGTCGTTCATTACACACTCCTGATTTTTGGTTTTTACTTTCCGATGATATCGGACTTCAGTACGAGATACCAACAGTATAAGACTAATACAAAAAAATCACAAAAAGTGTAACTTAAGTTATTTTCTCCATTTCGTAATACATATTACAATTATATTAGAGAGGCTTTATTGCATAATATATCAATCTTTATTTTGCGTTATCATCACGGATAATATATGATAATTGTGCAAATTGTTAATAAATAGCGGGGTATTGTGCGTATGAGATGGGGAATGGTCGTTGATTTAAGGAAATGCGTCAGGTGCTATGCCTGTATAGCCGCCTGTCGCATCGAGCATTTTCTGCCAATCGGTGTTTCTTGGCCGAGACTGGTGGCGATGGAAACGGGGGGCGAGCACCCCACTGTATCGACTTACTCGGTGAGATGCAACCAGTGCCATGACGCACCCTGTGTGGAAGTATGCCCTACCGGGGCGACCCAGCTACGCGATGACGGCATCGTCTACGTGGACCAGGACAAGTGCGTCGGCTGTCGGTACTGCGTCATTGCCTGCCCCTACCAGAACCGCACCTTCCTCTCCAAAGACAAGGACAAAGGCTTTTTCCCAGGCAGGGTGGTGACCGATTTCGAGAAAGCGGGTAAAGAGCTATACCCTCACACGCACGGCACCACCGAGAAGTGCAACTTTTGCATGGAAAGAATCGACGCTGGACTTGCCAGGGGACTGAAGCCCGGGATAGACCGTGATGCCACACCAGCTTGCGTGAATACCTGCCCGGCGCAGGCACTGACATTCGGCGACCTGGACGACCCCGACAGCGAGGTATCGCGATTAATACGTGAGAACCAGGGATTTCAGCTTCATCCGGAATACGATACCGACCCATCCGTGTATTTCATCGACGGTAAAATTGGAGTTTCCGATGAGCCGTCGGAAACCAGCACTAAAGAAGAGGAGCCGGTCCTCGCTTGAGCGGATTCAACATGGAAATACACGAGTGGATGCTCAATTATACCCGCCAGACCGAGTGGATAGACCGCCGCGGACTGATACTCTGGATAGCGTTCTACACGGGCGGTCTGGGCGGTGGTCTCTACCTGGTATCGGTATTCTTCAACAGCATCTGGGGGATGTTTATCAGCTGGCTTATCATCGCGGTTCTCAAGGGAGGAGCCCACCTGCTCTACCTGGGCAAGCCGCAGCGCTTTTGGCGGATAATCACACGACCCCAAAGCTCCTGGCTGGCCCGGGGTTTCATCTTCGTGATGCTGTTCGTCATCTTCGGCGCAATACAGCTCATGCTCTCCTACTGGCTGCCGGATACCGCCGGAGAAATGGTATTTAAGGTACTGACCGGGATTACCGCACTGGTGGTAGCCGTTTATACCGGTTTCGTGCTGAACACTGTCAAGGCAGTGCCATTCTGGAATTCCTCTCTACTGCCCTTATTGTTCGTGCTCTGCGGTATTCTCGGGGGATTCGGGATATCGGTTCTCATCGCCCTGAACGACGGTAATATCGACCTTGCCACTGCCGAAGCGGGGAGTCGCTGGCTGCTTCTCGCCAACGCCTTGCTGATAGCCATTTACCTCTGGCGAGCGGCCAAGCGTGAGGCAACAGGAAAGCAATCGGTGATGGAGCAGATACGCGGCAGCAGCGCGCCTATTTTCTGGATTGGTATCGTGGTAATGGGCATCATCATTCCACTGGTGATTGCCTTTACCAGCTATGCCGTTGCCGAGATGCCCCCAGCAGTGCTGGTATTCGGGGTAGCCTGTGAAGTAATCGGCGGGCTGGCACTTCGTTACTGTGTCCTGAAAGCCGGGGCTTACAGTCCGCTGGTAGCGAGGTCAGAACAACAATAATCATGAGTGAAAGAAAAGTAATCAAAACCACCTGCAAAGGCTGTCACGGCGGCTGCGGCGTGCTCGCCACCGTCCAGGACGGCACGATTGTCCACATCGAGGGCAATCCGGATGCCCCGACGCGGGGCACGATGTGCTCCAAAGGACTCTCCAGCATTCAGCACATAAATCATCCCGACCGCCTCAAATATCCCCTGAAACGCACCGGCAAACGCGGCGAGGGCAAGTGGGAGAGAATCAGCTGGGATGAAGCACTTGATACCATCGCCGGCAGGATGAAGGAGTCAATCGAGAAGCACGGAGCGTCATCCATCGGGATATCCCAAGGGACGGGGCGGGGCTATAACCGCTACACCCACCGCCTGGCGCGTTCCATCGGCACGGCCAACATCATCACACCGGGTTATATCTGCCACAGTCCGCGGCTGGGCCTTTACGGACTGATCACCGGGTACGGTCGACTTTACTGCGACTATCACGGCTGGGGCGGCGAGTATCCCAAAACGCAGATATCCTGGGCCAAGCAGCTGGAAATTAGCAGCGCCGACGGCGAGATGGCAGTCTGGTTCCTCAATTCGCTGAAATACGTCAAGAACCTGATTGTTATCGACCCGCGGGAAACAGCCCTGTCATCGCGGGCAACGCTCTGGCTGCAGATACGACCGGGCTCCGACGCCGCGCTGGCGTTGGGGATGATGAACGTTATTATCAATGAAGGCATTCACGACAAGGAGTTCGTGAGGGATTGGACCTACGGTTTCGATAAATTGCAGGAGAGGGTGGCGGAATATACTCCGGAACGCGTCTCCGAGATTACCTGGATACCGAAAGAAGATATCATCAAGGCAGCAAGACTCTTTGCCCAGGACACACCGGGATGCATCCAGATAGGCAGCTCGCTGGAGAGGCAGGCAAACTGCGGCCAGACTCTGAGGGCTATCATCTGCCTGCTGGGCATCACCGGGAACGTGGAGAGACCGGGCAGCATGATGAGCTGGATTCCCCCGGAGACCGGGCAGATGGAGGATTTCTTCAATGAAATTCCTTTGACCGATGAAATGCGGGAAAATATCGTCGGCAGCGAGACCTTTAAGCTCGGGGCGGCGCGTACCGCACACTCGGATACGGTCATCAAGCAGCTGCTGGGCGACGACCCGGTAATCAGGGTCTGGTTCAGTGTGGGCGGACAGCAGATAGTGCATCTGGCCAATACGACTGAGGTGGCTAAAGCCATCGGCAACGTGGAATTCCTGGCGCATGCCGACCAGTTCATGGGACCGATGGCGGAACAGGCGGATATAGTATTACCGGCTGCTCACTGGCTGGAAATAGACGAAATTTACGATATGCACCCGCGCTTTATGATAGAGGCACACAATAAGGTAGTCGACCCTCCCGGGGAAGCCTGGGCGGACAACAAGATATTCAACGAACTCGGTAAGAGGGTGGCTCCCCAGTACTGGTTCGAGAACGTGGAAAAGATGCTCGACTACCAGCTGCGTAAAGCCAATATTACCTGGAAAGACTTCAGCGAAATGGCCTTCCTGGCGAGGACCGGCAAAGACCAGATATATTACAAATATAAGACGGAATACTGGCGAAAAGGCGGCGGTTTCCCCACTCCCACCGGCAAGCTGGAGCTATTCTCCACGGTGCTGGAGGGACTTGGCTACGATGCCTTACCCTATTTCCAGGAACCCGGAGAAAGCCCCTATTCCACACCGGAACTCTATAAAGAATACCCGCTGGTACTTACCAGCGGCTACCGCCAGCCGTTCTATTTCCTGTCGCAGTACCGCAACCTGCCCTGGCTGCGGAGTTTTCAGAGAGACCCGGTGGTACAGATGCATCCGGAAACAGCGGAAAAATCCGGCATAGAAGACGGCGACTGGACCTGGATCGAGTCGCCGCGTGGTAAAATCAGGCAGAAAGCCAGGCTTTTCCCGGGGATACATCCTGGGGTGGTCATGGCTACCGCTAACTGCTTCTATCCCGAGGAACCGGGGCCCTATCACGGGCTTTTTACGTCAAATCCAAATGTGCTTACGTCCAATGACCACTGTGACCCGATGTACGGTTCTCCGGACCTTACGGCACTTTTATGTAAAATATCTAAGGCAAAGGATAGTAAATAGAGTATTAACTGAAGAATTCACACAATTCATTTCTCCTTCTGCGTCCCCCTCTCCAACCACCCCACCTCATATCGTAAAGATATTGAGGTCCGGAGAGGGGGACGTAATATCAGAAGGAGGCAACCTTTTGGCTGCTGCCGAAGATTTCACCTTTATAGACCGGACAAACAAACCTCTCTATTGAAACATTATTACGTTTCTGAGTGCCTCTCCCTTTATCACCGCCTCGATAGCTTCGTTTATCTTGTCCAGAGGGTATCTTCCGGTTATCAATTCATCCAGTTTCAGAATACCCTGCTGATAAAGTTTTACCATCCTGGGTATATCATTCTGAAGGTGTGTCGTTCCCATAAAACTACCGGTAAGCATTCTTTCACCCATGATAAAGGGAAACGATTGAAAAGTAATAGTGTCCTTGTAGTACGGTAACCCCACCATAACTGTCATACCGCGGGGACCGGACATAGCAAAGCCCTGCTCCATGGCTTTAGCGTTGCCAACTGTCACGAATACGTAGTCAACCCCCCTGCCTCCCGTTAATTCCTTCACCGCCTCAATGGCATCTATTTTACTGGAATTAACGGTATTGGTCGCCCCGAAAGTCCTGGCTGCTTCCAGCTTGGCGTCGTTAATATCAACGGCGATGACCGGGTTAGCCCCGGAAATGGAGGCGCCTTGGACAGCATTTAAGCCAACGCCACCAACCCCGATAATAACGCAGCTACTCATTACCTCGACCTTGGCACGGTTGACAACAGCGCCGAATCCCGTGATGACGCCGCAGGCCAGTAATGATGCTCTGTCAAGTGGCATATCATCGGGAACCTTTACCACCTGTGATTCATCAAGAATCGTGTACTCCGCGAAAGTGCCAATCCTGAACATCTGCAACACGCTCTGTCCCTTCTTGTTTTTATAGGGACTCTCCTTATCACGAGCCCATTCCGCCTCGCAAAGGTGAGGTCTGCCGGTGACGCAGAAAAAACATTTTCCGCAGGAAGTGAGAGTTGACGCCACCACCGGGTCGCCCGCTTTTACCCGGGTAACACCTTCTCCTAATTCGTCGATATAACCGGCTGATTCGTGGCCGCCGATGGCAGGCAATTCCATCGGCAATTCACCGCGAAAGGCATGGATATCACTGTGACAAACTGCCGTTGTTGCCAGACGCACTTTCACCTCTCCCTTACCCGGAGGTCTGATATCTATATCCTCAATGACCAGTGGTTTTCCGAACTCATAACATACTGCAGCTTTCAATGTGTCCCCCTTGATTATTTCACTTGTTATTACTTATACCAGCATCAGTCTAAATCCCATGTCCGTTTGATGTCAAATATTTGATTCGAGTAACAACAGTTTGACACAAATCAGTTAAAATTTTATCATTGGTGAAAAACCGAAAGGAACTAAGATGACTGAAGCAATGATTTTAAACATTGTAGCCTCCGATTGTCCAGCAGAACTGGAAGATAAATTCAACCGGTGGTATAACGAAGTACACATACCCATGTTATTCCTGTTTAAGGGATTGAAAAAGGTCACCCGTTACCGTCTTGCCGACGAGAGTAAAGATCAGGCGAAATACCTGGCGCTTTATCAGTTTGAAAGCGAAAAAGCTATAACCGATTTCATGACCAGTCAGGAATTTACCGCCGCTTCCGAAGAAATGCGTGAGACCTGGAAAGACGGTGGCCTGGATATAAAGTGGATAGCGCAGTACAACCCAATCAAGACCTGGGTAAAGTAAATATTGCCCTCGAAAATACGCACGTGAGAAAAATTTGTTTTTAATATTTGATTCCATTAAAATGGGTAGTACTAAAGTAATGGAATACAGTTCTAGTATTATATTCTAAATTGTGGGGATAAATGACAACCAGCAGCTGGTGGGATTCTTCGGCGACATTTAAGAGGTGTACTCTTGAGAAGGTGTCCTTTGTTATCCTTAATCAGGTTGATTTGATCCTGACGCTGGTGGCGATGCACCTGGGCTTTGCCGAATTGAATCCTTTCGTGAGTTTTCTACTGGAAGTACCGGCTCTGCTGGTGGTAGTCAAGGGCATTCTACCGCTGTTGATTGCCTGGCTTATTCCAGGGAGGCTTCTCTGGCCATCCATCGCCCTGCTGTTTGGCGTGGGTGTTTGGAACCTTAAGGAATTAATCGCTTATCTTTTGTAGAGATACCTGTATATTCTATCTGCTGCCAACCCGTACTATCGATTCTTCTTTCTGATACAGATCGCCCATGGTTTCCAGGTAGAGTCTGGCCACACTGACTCTAAGATGTTTGGTATTGTAATCGGGGTCTGACTTGAGCTTGCTGTACATACTGTTAAGGTGGTGTTCGACGGTCTTGATATCGATGAAGAGGGTCTCGGCAATAGCAGAGTTCGTGTATCCCTGTGATAATAAACTGAGGATTTCCAGTTCCCGGGTGGTCAATTGCTTTAAAAACGGACATTCGGGTTTACCGGCAAACATGAAGGTAGCCAGCGGAGGGTCGAGAATAACCTGGCCGTCATAGACAGCCTGGATTGTCTGGCAGAGCTGGTCGACTTTGTCCAGCGACTGCTTCAGGAATAAAGCCATACCGCTTTCACCGCTCAGTGCCAGCCTTCGCAGGAGCTCGATATCCTGGGAACTATAAAATACGAGTAAAATAACTATACCCATTTCAGGATAGAGATTCCTTATCTGTTCAAGCTCCCCGACAATGGCACTATTCAGCTTCTTGACGCTTAGAAGCAGGACGTCGGGCCGCATTTCCGATACGTTCTGCCTTATGCCTTCTATATCGCTGGTCGAAGAAACCTGCAATAGCTCAATATTTTGACGCATCGGTAATACATATTTATAGAGCTCCCGGTATAACTCCTGTTCTTCGACGATATAAAGCCTCAGTGTGTCCGTTTTTGCCTGAATCATGGTGTGACCTTCCATATTTTTATTTAGAGGGTAAGTGAGTCGTGATAACTTTATTTATACCGCCTTATATCACTTTTCTTACCTTTTTCTAACTTATGTGATTTTATCCCACATATATAAAGAGTTAAATAAAAATTTATAAACTTTCCATTAAATATTCGTTAATATTCCGTTATATTTCTGCCACCTGGCGAATATTCGTTTTTGATTGTGCCACCAATACCCTGAGTTGACAATACGTGTAGCCCCTCAAATTATCTCAGGGATTTCCATGTATTGGTACTGGATGTTTTTACTAAAGAATTATTAAAAAAACGACCTACCAAGATTGGTGATGGTCTTCTGGCGAGAGTGAAACATCGGAGGTAGATTTGAATTGTCCAAGCAAAAACCTGGGAGGAACCGTGATGCATAAATCAATGAAGCAGTTAGACGAGAACCAAAAAGGCATCACCGGAATCGAGACTGCTATTATCCTTATTGCTTTCGTCATCGTCGCTTCCGTGTTTGCCTATGTGGTACTTTCCGCGGGACTTTTTTCCACACAGAAAGCCAAAGAAGCCATTCATGCGGGGCTTGAAGAGGCCCAGTGTACTATCGAAGTGAAGGGAAATATTTACGGTCGGATGACCGGCGGTATTCTTCAGGAGGTTTATTTTACCGTCGGGACCACCACCGGTGGAGATTCAATTGACTTTACCGATACTTCGGGCAACAATACCAACCTCGTAGTTATTTCTTACAGCGATGCCCACCAGATATTCCCCACAGTCAACTGGACGATGACTAAATTAAATACGGTCGATGCGGATAACATGCTCGATAATAACGAACTATTCATGATTACCGTCGACCTTACCTGTGTGAGTGCCAATGCCACACCGGAACAGATGCCTGGCCCCTACCACACTTTCCAACTGGAAGTTAAACCTCCATCGGGTGCCGTGCTCGTCCTCGAACGGACGCTTCCCGCGAGAGTCGACCAGATTGTGAATCTGTATTGACGAAGCAGTATTTCAGGGCCGGGGTAATACATATGAAAACAACAGATATAACCGGAATGACCGGAGATACTTATCCTGTTAACGAAAACAGTATCAAAGAACTCTCACCGGTTACAGATTTAATTGTGAAACGGGCGGTAAGAGCTTTTTTGGCTTTATTACCGATTACATACGAAATCCCGTTAACACAACCCGTCGAACTCAATCCCACGCAGAGAACCTCGCGATACGATTGCATTTTTGTAAATAAATAAGAATTAAAGGTTTAACCATAAACATAAATATGCCAAGAAACGGAAGGGGGTGATGTCTAAAGTAATAAAAAGGGACATTAATGATGAAAGGAACACATCTACACTTGACCAATTACCGTTTATTAAGGAGGAAAAATGCTAAAGAAATTCTTAAATCGTGAGAAAGGTATCACGGGTCTAGAGACCGCAATCATCCTGATTGCTTTTGTCGTGGTTGCCGCGGTTTTTGCCTACACCGCTCTTTCCGCAGGCCTGTTTTCCACACAGAAGAGCCAGGAAGCCGTCTATTCCGGACTTAAGGAAGCCCAGAGTACCCTGGAACTCAGGGGCGGCGTCATCGCTGTGGCGGGCACAACCGGCAGTAGCGGCACCGTAGCTCAGTTGAAATTCACAATTGCCAATGTACTTGGCGGCGAGCCGGTTGATTTCACAATTCCTACTGATGCCGACGGCGATGGTGTAGCCGACACTGGGTCAAGTAATGTGGTCGTAATCAATTACCACGACCAGACCCAGACAGTGGACGACCTCTATTGGACCATTTCCAAGCTGGGGAACGCTGATTCCGACGATCTGCTAGAGGCCAACGAAAGGTTCGAGATTACCATCGGTGGTGCTAGTGGTGTCGGCGACCTTGAAGATGCTCTGACCACCGACCTGACAGTAAAAACCACCTTTAACCTTGAAATACTGACTCCGGCCGGAGCTACACTGACGATTGAGCGGACTACGCCTGCCTGGATAGATACCATTGTAAACCTGCACTAATTAGTTCCCAATCCAGTTCAACAAGATAATAAGGAGGAAAAATGCTAAAGAAATTCTTAAATCGTGAGAAAGGTATTACCGGTCTGGAAACGGCCATCATCCTGATTGCCTTTGTCGTGGTTGCCGCGGTTTTCGCTTACACCACCCTTTCCGCTGGCTTGTTCTCCACCCAGAAGAGCCAAGAGGCAGTGTATTCCGGACTTAAGGAAGCCCAGAGCACCCTGGAGCTCAAGGGTAATGTTATTGCTACTGCCAACGGGACCGGCGCCAACGGAGTCGTCAAGCAGATAAGCTTTACCGTATCCAATGTACTTGGTGGTGAAGCCATCGATTTTACCGCACCGACAGCCGATGCAGCATCCACCGGTATAGCCGATAGTTCCAGTACCAACAAGGTTGTCATCAACTATATTGACCAGAGCCAGACAGTAAACGACCTCTACTGGACTGTCACCAAGCTCGGTGGTTCCGACTCTGATGACCTGCTGGAAAACAACGAAAAATTCAAGATAACTGTTGGCGATACTACCGCTGGAGCCGGTGGGGGTAACTTAATCGATGCCCTGACCACTGCTCTCAATATTAACACGGAATTCAGTCTGATTATCCAGACACCCGTCGGCGCCGTTCTGGAGATAGAACGCACGATACCGGCATTTATTGACGCCATAATGAACCTTCGCTAGTTTTTAATCCCAGGTTACGGTGGGGTGGGGCAATAAGGATTAAACCCCACCCCACCTCCAGAACATTGATGAGGGAACTGCCCGCTTAAACAGGCTGTGGATAAACTTGATGGCGAAAACTAGTACGATTTTTAAAGGAGTGACGGAGGACTGTTTTGGACAAGGCCATAACTACAGCTCTAATGATTATAGCGGGGGTTGTTTGTATGATATTTGTCTTTAACAGTGTTTATCCGATGGTAAACCGTTCCAGCCAGGCCATGGTAAGCATGGCCGAACAAGTGGACGAACGGATGAAAAGTCGGATAAATATTGTTCATGCAGCAAATACGGCCAACCGCACGTCCGTCTACCTGTGGGTAAAAAACATCGGGACGCAAACCATCAAGACAATCGATGATTGTGACCTTTTCTGCGGCCAGGAGGACAACTTTGAACTTATACCCTACACCGAACATGCCGGAGGCAATTACCCTCAATGGGACTATGATATTGAAAACGATACCGAGTGGCGGAACAGCGCCACTTTAAAAATCACAGTCAGCTACAGCAGCGACCCGGGAGCAGGAACCTACTATACCAAGTTTACCCTGCCTAACGGAATATATGACGAATATTACTTTAGTATGTAACGGAGATATATATGGAGACGATACTTGTCTCTTTAATATGTATAGCCCTGATAGTCTTTGGCGGCATGACAATGTCCCAGGGATTTATGACTACCGTAGATACCAGCACCACAGGACTGGAGGATGTGAGGGAGAGGGGTGAAACATTGATAAGGACGGAATTAACTCCGGTCAGTTCCAGCCTGACAGCGGCAAATACACTCGAGGTGATACTGGAAAACACCGGTCAGGCAAAGCTGGCTGATTTTGATAAGTGGGATTTCATCATTCAGTATTATGACGATATGGGAACTTTTCACAGTACATGGCTCCCTTATACTTCGGGAACACTTGGAGATAACGAATGGGGAGTATCGGAGATATTGCTGAACGGAGAAGCCGAAATATACGAGCCGAACGTACTGAACCAGAGCGAATCGATACTGCTGGTAGCGCAGCTTGAGCCTGCCGTAGGAGACAATACCACCAACATGGTGGTCATTGCCACTCCCGAGGGTATTACCGCTTCAACCTATTTTACCAGATAGCGGTATGAATAAGGAGATAAAAAGGAATATCAAGTTTAAAAAGGAGAACAGGTCATGGCGACAATCGTCGTCTGTATTGTTTGTGTAGCCTTGATAATGCTGGGAGGAATGACGCTGTCACAGGGGATTCTAACCTCGGCTGATACCACCGCGCTCAGCTTTGAAAAGATGATAACGAGAGAAGGAGACCTGATGAGAACATCGGTAACGGCATTGCGCGCCGAATACCTGTCATGGTCGGATCTGGTGAGGGTCACGGTGGATAACAACGGTCAGTATAAACTGGGCGATTTCGATAAATGGGATATAATCGTCCACTATGAAGACGGCGGCGGTACTATTTATTCGAGTTGGCTACCGTATACCGAGGGAACACCGGGCGATAACGCATGGCAAAAGGCATGTATCTGCCTGGGCGGGCAACCGGAATTTTTCGAGCCGGGTCTACTGAATCCCGAGGAAGAGCTGATAATCCTCGCCAGGCTGAACCCCCTGCCCGGTGATAATACATCGGCTGATTTGACACTTACCACCCACAACGGGATATCCGACTCAATATCATTCTTGCAGCCCGGTTATACCTGGCTTACTCCCCACTCGGAGAGTATCTTTATCACCGGAAACGAATATTTTCAGCTGGCGGAAGCGACCCCCTGTGATGGAGATGCAGTGACCATTACGACCGATGCCTTTGCCGCCGACGAAGTAGCCAGGAAAATCCTCTATGACGAGAACCAGTCATCCAAGACAGCGAGGATTCTGTTTCCGCTGAAAGGAATCAGCGATATCCCGGCGCAGACCTGGACAGTGTATTACCGCTGCCGTACCTGGGGAGACCTGCAATTCCCCAATATAAACGGCGACGTTAACTTCAATATAGACATCCTGATAAGGAAAGCCGACGGCACGATAAGAACGACGATAGCCTCCAATGTCGCCGATGCCTACCTTACCATCGATGAAGCGGGGACATGGGTAACCAAGAGCGCCACCTACGCTTTCCCCGGATACACGGTGGTCGATGATAGCGACTACCTGGAGATAGTTTTTTACGGCGAGACGGATAATAGCGGGCCCGAGAATGGTCCGGGATACATGCAGATAATCATAGATGATAATACTCTGGCTATATCCGACCAGACAAGGATAGAGTGCAGTCCGTAATCCCGATTCATAAGGAAAAGAAGGAAGATTCAGTTGATACTCGATAAAGTTAAAAATCTGGTGATGAAGCAGAGCAGTCCGGTCAAGAGCAAGAACGGAAGCAACCGGTTGATGAGCTTTGACCTGTTTTACCAGCTTTCGTATATGTCGACAATTGCCAGCGCCGGTGTCCCGCGCGACCAGATTTTCGAACGCTCGGCTGAGTTACAGTGTTCTTCCGCCGAATATTTCAAGAGGGTAGAACTCGCCCGCAAGCGCCTGAAGTACGACTACGCCCGCGCTTGCCGCGCCGTCGGTGAACCGCTTGAAGAAGAAGAAGTAAAAGGGCTGCTGCTCCGCTTTTCCAGTTCCCTTATCTCCGGCGAGCCCGAGGCTGACTTCCTGGTGAGAGAAGCTAAGGCGCGTGCTGAGGACTACGAGAACGAGTACGGCCGGCACCTGGAATCGCTGAAGATGTGGACGGACGCCTATATTTCTCTGGTCCTCTCGGCGGTCCTGGTGGTAGTTATCGGGATAGTTTCCACGATGATATGGCAGATACAGACCTCGCTTATCGTCGCCATGGCATTCATATCCGTAGCCACCACAACCGTCGGTGTCTGGCTGATATGGGTGGTCTCGCCGAAGGAGTCCACGATTCTGAAATGGCCAGGCTCAGATGAACAAAAGTTACTAAACAAGCTGTTCAAACCAACACTTATCGCCGTGGTTGTTATCGGTGGGGCTTTCATGGCAATGGGCCAGAATCTTGGCACGGCACTGCTGCTGATAGCAGTAGTGGTCCTGCCCATTGGTTTTATCGCCATGAAAGACGAAAGGAAAATAGTTAAAAGAGATGCAGAAATCGGCACTTTCCTGAGGTCTCTGGGGGGTGTATGTACGGCACTGGGTACGACCGTCAATTCCGCCTTAGCCCGTCTTGACCTCGACGCCATCAACGTGCTGAGAACAACGGTGAAACGACTCCATACCAGGCTGACCGCGGGAATACGTTCCAAGCTTTCGTGGGGGATATTCATCGATGAAACGGGCAGCGAACTGGCACATCGGAGCGTTGGCATGTTTTACGACGCCATCGAGGTGGGCGGCTCGGCGGGGCAGGCCGGTCAGCAGGCAGCGTTTTATGCCGATAAAGTGGCGCTGCTGCGGGCCAGGCGGAGGACGGTATCCATGCCCTTCCGCTGGCTGTGCCTGACGATGCATGCCGCCGTTGTCCTTATCCTGGTTTTCATCACGGAGGTTATCGTGGCATTCGGAGGAATGGTGGGACGGGCCCAGGAGGCAATGCCTTCGGTATCGGGAGCACCTTCTATCGCTTCTCTTTCCAGTTTCAACCTTTCGGGTCTGGATATAATGCACAACCTGGTAATCCCGCTGGTGCTGGTTTTTACCATAGCCAATGCGATTACTCCCAGTCTGGCCGAAGGGGGAAGTAAATATAAAATATTAAGCAATCTGGGAATGACATCGGCTATCTCCGGCATCGCCCTGTTAGCCCTGCCGATGCTAGCCGAAACGTTATTCGAATCCGTGGCAAAATTCTAAGGAGGCAACATGGAAATAGAGGAAAGGATAAAAGCCATCGAGGAAGACCTGCAACAAACCAAGGATGAGTTACAGGAAATCCTGTTTGATATCCGCACATATTTAATGGAAGTACAGAGTCCCATCCCGAACGAACTCGATAAAGAGAGGCTTCAGGATGAACTGAGATCCGAAAGGGGGTAATACCAGATGGAATCCGAAAAACAGCTACAAACCATAGAAGAAGAGCTTAAGCTATTGAAGGGTGAGTTAAAGCAAACGCTCTCCTCTGTACGTGACTATCTTCTTAATATGGAACTCCCCACGACCGAGTTCTCGACCATTCTGGCGGCACTGGGAGACAGCGGTGACCAGACGGTGAATATGAAAGGCACTTTTTCACTGCCCCCTGAAGGTATGCCCCAAGAAGAAGAAACCAGATCCGTAGACAAAGCTGAGGAAGAACCGGAAAGCGAGCCATCGGAATCCGAAACCGAACCGAAAACCGAAAAAGACGGCTCTAAAGCTGTGGAAGGAGGGGAAGTTCATACGTCAGCCGATGACGAGCTGGAAACCGTGGATGAAGACCTGGAATCCGTTGAGGAACCGGAAATGGAAGAGACTTACGAAGAGGAGGAACCGTTTATGTCCTCACCCGAATCACCTCTGGGGGGAGAACAGCAGATTGATTACGAGAAAATCAGCGGCGAATTGAATAAATCTGTACCCAAGGTTAATCTGCTAGCTAATTTGATAAGCTGGATATCTATAGCGAAGAAAGAGATAGGCGACGAACAGCTGCCTACATTCCTCGAAGTATACGGTATCAGCGGGCACCTTTCTCCCGAATTAAAAGACGTGATACTTCACCTGGCCGAGCTATCCGAGGAGAAACCCGGGGATAACAGCATGGCCGAAGTCTGGAGCAATGCGATGCTTTCTCTACATGGAATTCTGACGGGAGGAGATGCACCTCTTAATCCCGTGAGGCCTCACTGGAACGAGATAGACGAAGAACTGGAACCCGATGAAAACGAAGTAATCGAGATACAGGAAGAAGCGGAAGAACCTCCCGTTAAGCTTAAGCTTGTCTTCCCCAACGGTGACGGGAAGGGAAAAGAGTATTGCATAGACCTCATGCCCGAAGTCGATTCCAGTGGTTCCGAAAACTAAGTTCATGAAATACATGACACCAGACGAGAGAGGTGTTTGATATGGCGACAGAAAAGAAGAAGGAATTTATTATAACCGGGGTACCGGAAGTAGACGAGAAACTCGGCGGCGGCATTCCGCTGGGCTCACTGTGCCTCGTTGAAGGGCACTCGGATGCGGGAAAAAGCGTCCTGTGCCAGCATCTCACCAACGGCACGCTGGTCATCGGGGAAATCTCGGTGGCATACTACACCACGGAAAATGCCGTAAGAAGTCTTATCAGCCAGATGGACTCCCTGGCTTTACACGTCCTAGACCATTTCCTGGCCGACCGCCTGCGTATTTTCCCGCTGACTTTCAGCGCGGGCATGGCGGGCGGGCAAAAGCCTTTTCACGTCCTGACCCACCACTTTTCGCAGCTTCCTAACGAATTCAAGCTGATAATCGTGGATTCCATTACCCTGCTGGTAGCCCACAGCAATCCGGTGGCTATTATAGATTTCTTTTCCAGATGCAAGAACATGTGCGATGACGGCCTGACTATCATCCTGGTGGCACATTCGTACGCTTTCGAGGAAGATATGCTTTCCCGGACACGCTCGCTGTGCGACGCCCGCTTCAAGTTCAAGCTGGAGCAGGTCGGCGACAGCATGATAAAGCTGATGGAGGTATTGAAGGTCCGGGGAGCGGAACGACCGACGGGAGATGTGGTCAGTTTCGATATAGAACCCAAGCTTGGTATGCGGATTATACCCCTCGCTAAAGCCAGAGTTTAGGAGATTAGATGCCAATTCTTCCATTTGATATAGAACAGTGTTCTCGGGAATGCGGCAAGGAATGCGGTACCGCTACGGAAAGGTGTCCGGTGTTCTCCAATCTTTCCGAGGAATTACAGGCGGTATGCAAGGAACACCCGCACCTGCTCCAGTACCTGCACTGCATACCTGAAAACGGCTTTGGCCCGCCTGCCTATTACGAGAAGGTCACTCGAAGTTTGAAGGGGACTAAAGACCCTAACCTTATCTATCAGGTGGGGGGTGGGGTGTTCGTCCATATCCTGGCTAACCCCAATGATGTTAGAGATTATTATATTGCCGTAGAACCGAGCCTCATCGATGCCCAGAGGGAGGCTCTCGATGAAATAGAGCTGCGCCTCGCGGACTACGTTGAAGAGCTGGAAGGTATAGAAGACCCCAAAAAGCGCCTCGAAATAATCATGGACATAGTTGACAGGATTGTAAATATCACCAACGTTAAACCCCCGCCGAAGAAGAAACTTCCCAAGGATGAAGATAAACCCGAAAAGCCTGAAGGAGAAAACAAAGAGAACGTAGAAATTCCCAGGAGCGATAACAAGAAGAATAAGAAGAAGAAAAAGGAAGAAAAAGGAGCCACCAGAGCCCGTTCCCGGTCCAAGAAGATAGATATATCCAAGTTCCAGTACAACAGCCTCCGCTACCTGCTGCGACGCAAGCTGGAAGGTATGGGAGCCCTAGACCCGATGATACTGGACCCGAACATCGAGGATATTTCCTGCTCCGGACTGGGCAACATCTTCGTGGAGCATAAGATATTCGGCGGCCTCAGAGCCAGCATCGGTTTCGATACGCACGAGACTCTGGACAAATTCGTCATCGAGCTGGCGGAAGGAATTAAGCATCCCGTGACCTTCCGCGAACCGTGCGTGGATGCTACCCTGCCCGACGGCTCCCGTATCAATATCGTTTACGGTACGGACGTTTCCAAACGGGGCAGTAACTTTACCATCAGGAAATTCAGCGATACGCCGTTAAGCATACTGGAGCTTATTGGATTTGGCGCTCTCAACTATGATATGGCAGCCTACCTTTCTATGATATTGCAGGAAGGGATGAATGTCTGGGTCTCCGGGGAAACTGCCTCCGGTAAGACCACGCTGCTGAACGCCTTGACTACGTTTATTCCACCCGAGGCAAAAATCGTCAGTATCGAGGATACACCGGAGGTGCAAGTACCACACCATAACTGGATTCGCGGATGCACCCGCGGGTCCGCCAAAGAGGAGGATAGTTCCGAGGTTTCCATGTTCGACCTGCTCAAGGCAGCCCTGAGGCAGAGGCCTAATCTTATTATCGTCGGTGAGATCCGCGGTGAAGAAGGCGCCATCGCTTTCCAGGCGATGCAGACCGGTCATGCCTGCATGAGTACTTTCCACGCCGCTTCGGTATCCAAGCTTATCCAGCGTGTTACCGGTAATCCGATTAACGTGCCCAAGTCATACGTCGATAACCTTAACGTGGTGGTCATCTGCCAGCAGGTACGTCTGGCAAACGGCAGCCTGGCCAGGCGATTGACTTCCATTAACGAAATAGTCAGTTATGACTCCGTAGGCGACAGTTTCTCCTTCATAGAGTCATTTAACTGGAATCCCCTTGACGACTCCTTCCTCTTCCGGGGATACCAGAACTCATACATACTCGAGAATAAAATCGCGCCGCGGCGGGGTTTCCCCGAAGAAAAAAGACGGGAGGTATACAAGATACTGAAGCAGAGGGCCGAGGTGCTGAAACGCATGCACGAACAGGGAAATACCAATTTTTACGAAGTCTACGGAATCCTCTCCAAGGCTTACCGCGAGGGACTATTCCGTTAAAGATAAGGAGAAATAGCAGACCGGTAACCTGCTGACAAGGAGGCCTCTAATGCGATTTAAAAGCTTTAAAATAGGAAAAATCGACGAAAAAACAGAAGAAGCAAACATAAAAGAAGATACGGTCACGGCAACCGAAGTGGCCGATATGGAAGAAAAAATAAGCAACAAGACCAAAAAACTGAAGGACGCCGAAAAACAGCTGAAAGGACTTACCGACGGCTCAAGAATCCCTGAGGAAGACGAAGATGAAGTACCGGGTCCGCACGGACCGTTAATCGAGCTGACCGTTGAACCCGGAGACGAATTAATGGACCTGGATACCGAAGCAGAACTCAACACTTTGATGGACACGGATGAAAAAGGTGAAGAACGGGATATTAACGTGGTAGAAGTGAGTAACAATGATGCAGTTAAAGTGGTTGATAAAACTGATGATAAGGCTGTGAACAAATCTGCTAATGAACTAAAGGAAAAAGACGGGAGTGAGGAAAGCAATAAAGGGAAATCAGAAGAAGCACCCAAAAATATCAAGGACGACTTCAGCAGTCTCTTCAGTGAACAGGAAGAGGAGGTAAATCCGCTTGCCAACCTCATCAGTTCGCTGCCGGAGGTTTCGGCGCAGGAATTACTTGATGAGCTGGAAGAGATAAAAGGAATAATCCGGGAAAGACAGCAGGGCTAAAAAACGATAGAAATGAATATTGAAATATCAGTATATTTTGAGTGGGTGAATACCCCGATAAAAAAGAGGGTTATCATGGTTGCCTGCCATAGTGCGGAGTAGTAGCCTGAGACTGGACACAGGCGGTCGTCGAAACCCGGCAAGTCGGCTGTTTGTAATGCACTATGGTTTGAAGACGCAGGCATCCCGGTAAATCAGGGAGGCTAGGAATGAGTACCAAAACTAAGAAAAAATACCTCTGGTCCAATAAACACACCTGGTATATAGTTGCCATGATGGCGGTTTGCTCCTTGTTTTATTATCTACCGACAATCGGAGGAGCGCTCGGTTTGGCATCACTGGAAATATCCCTCGGTAATTTCCATGATTTCGCCGGTATTGATTTCCTGGGTCTGATATTTTTCGCTCCGGTGGTATACGTTGCCTATGTTTTCGGTGTTATACCTTCGATACTGACCGCCTTCGCAGCGATGTTTATTCTTCTGCCCAACGCCATTCTGTATGACGCATATCCGAATGCCCTCTTCAAACCGACGGCGTTCGTGATAATCCTCAGTGCGGTAGGTGCCGTGGTGGCCATGTTGCAGAAAAGCGAACTAGAACACCGTTTGAGAATGAAAGAAATGAAATGCCTTTATGATATCGGTAATGCCACCAGGGAAAACGTCAGTATAGAAGAATTCATCGATAAGGTAGTCAATTTCGTGCCGCAAGCCATGCAGTACTCGGACGAGACCAGCGTGCGTATAATTTTCCGCAATCAGGAATATACCAGCCCCGATTTCCAGAAAACTTCCAGCAAGATAACGGAGAACCTGGTGGTTGGCGATGAAGAACCCGGGTTTATAGAAATTTACTCAATACGCGATAACCCCTACTTAAAAAAGCGGAATCACCTCACCAAGACATTAGCCGAAAGAATCGGCGGCGCCCTGCGGCAGATGGAACTGGAAATATCTCTCCGCAATTATTACCAGCAGCTTGAGACGGATGTCGAAGACCGTACCAAAGATCTGGAAGATGTACAGGAGAAGCTTATCCGTTCCGAAAGGCTGGCCGCGGTGGGAGAACTGGCATCGGGCGTCGGGCACGAACTTCGCAATCCCCTGAACGTAATCAGGAACTGCGCCTACCTCCTCAATATGTCTCTGAGCGAAAAGGGGGACGAAGAAGCCCTGAACACCCTCGAAGTACTGGACAAGCAGATTGATGCCGCCAATAAAATAGTTACCGACCTGATGGACTTCACCCGGATAAAACCGCCGTCACTGCACCGCACCGACCTTAATACCCTGGTCAAGGAAAGCCTGTCTTACGTTACTGTGCCGGAGAAGATAAATATCAAGTCGAAACTAAACGGTAATTCGTACAAGGTTAATGTCGACCCCGAGCAGATCGGCCGGGTCTTTACCAACATCGTCACCAATGCCTGCCAGTCGATGAACGGAAAGGGGCAGCTGGATATAGAGACCGTGGCCGAGGACTCTTTCGCGCGGGTATCTTTTAAAGACACCGGCTGCGGCATAGCGGAAGAAAACATCGACAAGATATTCGAGCCTCTTTTCACCACCAAGCCGAAGGGAATCGGCCTGGGACTGGCGATAAGCAAAAGGCTCGTTGAACAGAACGGCGGCAAAATCGCCGTCGTCAGCAAGGTGGGCAAAGGCACCACTTTCAGTATAGATTTACCGCTAGTAATCAGGAGGGAAACGTAATATGACCGACCAACTGGCTATTCTCGTTGTTGATGATAATGAGGATTTACTGGAAACATTTTCGCTGATTCTCAAGCGGCGGGGTTTTCATGTTGAAACCGCGGGCAATGGTGCCACGGCCGTAAACAGGTATAAGGAACATGCCTTCGACGTTACGCTAATGGATATCGTCATGCCGGAGATGAACGGCGTGGAAGCGTTCCGGAAGATAAAGGAAATGGACCCCGAAGCCTCGGTAATCCTGATGACAGCTTACTCGGAAGAGGAGTTGATTGAAATAGCGAAAAAAGAAGGCGCCCGGAAGGTAATCAATAAGCCGATAAGAATCGACCAGTTGATAGACATGATTAAGGAGGCGGCTACCGAAGAGCCGATTCTTATCGTGGATGATGACACCGATATCTGTGAGACGCTGACCAGGGTCTTAAGATTGGAAGGACACCACGTACTCACGGCCAACAGCGGCGAAGAAGCGGTGAGTATAGCCAGAGAGAGAGCCTGCAAGATGGCCTTCGTCGATGTGAAGCTGCCCAATATCGACGGGCTGGAGACTTTCCTGCGATTGAAGGAGATAAATCCCGGTATTATCACGGTAATGATGACCGGTTTTCGCAATGAGGTTAAGGACGCTCTCGATAAGGCGCAAGAAGCATCGGCAATTACCTGCCTGTACAAACCGTTCGACCCTTCCCGAGCCGCTGACCTGGTGAGACGCATCAGCCATAAACGAAAAAAAACGGTGTAAACAATGAAAGGTAAAGAGAGTATCCTGGTCGTTGATGATGACCTCGATTTCCTGAAAATCATCAAACGCATCCTAGAAAACAAGAACTACGAAGTGGACACGGCTCCCTCGGCAAACGAGGGAACTTGCCGTTTAAAAGAGCGTTTTTATAACGCCGCCATCCTGGATATAAGCCTGCCCGATGCTGATGGCACCGAACTCCTTTCCAGATGCCTGGATATTCACCCGGATATAGTCGCCATAATGCTCACGGGTCATTCCTCGGTGCAAAACGCCGTACAATCGCTGAACCGCGGTGCATTTGCATATTTGGAAAAGCCCCTGGACACGGAGACGCTGCTATCAGTCATTAACCGGGGACTGGAAAAACAGCGGCTGGTACTGGAGAACCGCAGTCTCATGGAGGAGCTCGAACAGCGGAACAGAATTACCAATACCCTGCTCAGCGTGTCACAGGCGGTATCGGAATCACTCGACCTGCAGCAAATCGTTGATTCTTCGCTGGAGAAGGTAGCATATTATACCGGCATCAAGGCAAGCTTTATCTACCTGTACGAAAATGACCGCCTAGTACTAAAGGGCACCCACGGATTATCCCCTAGACAGTCGGCGCAGATGGCAAAGGAAATCCAGAAGGACAGCGGTATTATCTGGAGGATATTCAGGCAGGCAAAACCGATTATCATCGATGATTTTACGAACTTGACCGATAAAAACCTGGAACCCCTGAAGAAGAAAACCAGACAGTCGTTCGGCGGTATTCCGCTCTCCATCCTGGGCGAAAGCATCGGTGTAATGGGAGTGGTTACCTCGGATACCAACCATGAGATGACCGATAATAATATCGAGTTACTTACCGGAATCGGCAGGGAGATCACCATCGCCGTCAGGAACGCCCAGCTGTACGAGGCAGCTTCAAGCGCCAAGGCGCTGCAGGAACTGGACAACATGCGTACCGAATTCCTGGCCAACGTATCGCACGAGTTACGCACGCCGCTGGCAGTCATCAAGGGCTCGGCCAACAGCCTGCTCCAGTCCGATGTTATTTTCGATGAATCGACCCGTCAATACTTCCTGCAATCGATAGACAAAGACGCCGACACCCTTACGCGACTGGTGGACGATTTGCTGATGATGTCACGCCTCGAAGCCGAAGCGCTGGAAGTGAAAAGAAAACTGTGTAAACTGAGTGAGGTAATTGAAACGATTCAGGACAGACTGGATAACCTGACCGTGAAGCACCAGCTTCAGGTGAATATACCTGACGACCTGCCGTCGGTCAACATTGACGACATACGTATCGGCCAGGTGCTGACCAACCTTGTCGAAAACGCCGTAAAATTTTCCGATGATAATACCAATATCCGTATTGAAGCCGAAAGTAACGATAAGGATATAATCGTCAGCGTTACCGACCAGGGGAGTGGCATCCCGCCAGAGATTCACGAGAAGATATTCGAACGATTTTTCCAGGGGAACGGTAGCAAAGCCGGACGCCGGAAAGGAACGGGACTCGGTCTGGCTATCTGCCGCGGTATTATCGAGGCACACGGAGGAAAAATCTGGGTGGAAAGCCAGCCGGACCAGGGTGCCAGATTCACCTTCAGTCTACCGTTGAACTAAGGGGGTAAGATATGGACAAAAAAAGAATACTGGTTGTCGATGATGACACAGCCATATTGCGATTGCTCAGCACCAATCTTAAAGCCAGAGGCTATGAGGTATTAACCGCTACCGATGGCGAGGAAGCCCTCGAAACCGTACAGAAAGAATACATCGACCTGATAATCCTGGATATCATGATGCCCAAAGTGGACGGTGTCCAGGTATGCCGGCATATCCGGGAATGGTCGGACATACCCATTATTATCCTCAGCGCCCGCGGCGACGAGAATGATAAAGTCAAGTGCCTCGAACTGGGCGCCGACGATTACCTGACGAAGCCATTCGGTATCGCTGAGTTGATGGCCAGAATCAACACGGCCTTCCGCCATCGCGGCGACGCCAGCGTAGCTCCGGCACAGTCGTCTTTTACCTGCGATGGCCTCGAAATCAATTTCGCCAAGAGGCGGGTTACCGTAAAGGGCAAAGAGATAACCCTCACCCCCACCGAATACGCGCTCTTACAGCAACTGGCGGTTAACTCGGATAAAGTCCTTACCCACAGTATGCTTCTGCACAGTGTCTGGGGCAATGAGTACTCTTCGGAGAAAGAGTATCTGAGGGTATTCGTGGGGAGATTGCGCAGGAAACTCGAACCGGATCCCAAGAACCCGAGATACATCCATACCATCCCAGGCGTCGGCTACCATCTGGCCACGTCATAACGATATTAAATACATCCGCAAAAAACAGCGGGGGAGTAATTTCAACTCCCCCGTTTCTTATAATCCCGATTGCCCAATACCAGCACGTTTTTATACTCTTTAACACGTGTTAATCGTTTCCAGAAACACGCCAAATCTTTAATGAGATATTTATCTTATTTTATCCTCCGTTTATGCCCTGTTTACCATTCAGATGATAGTCTAGTACCGTAACGGAGGAAAAACGCTAAGGAGACAGCAATGCCGACGAAGAGAAAAATCCTTGCCATCAGCAACGATTCGGAGCTGAAGAACTTCCTGGAGCAAGAACTTAACGGTGGCAAGTATGAGATAGTGTGCACCAAGGATACCGGCATCCCGCTCAGGGATAAAATAGATACCGAGAAACCGGAATTCATTATCCTTGATATCATGATGCCGACCCTCGACGGCATCGAGGTATGTCTGCGGCTCCGGCAATGGACAAAATTACCCATTATGATGTTAACAAAATGGGGTACGGAAAACGGCATGGTGAGGGGACTTAACCTGAGTTCCGATAGCTATCTCACCGAGCCGTTCGGAACGGACACACTAAATACGCGCATAGAAGAGACTATCAAGCGAAACAATGCCGCCGCCAATCCCCTGACCAATATTTATACCGGAACACCGTAAAACCATTATTTGCAGGCTGTTCCCCGGCTTGGCAATAACCCAATAATAAAAGAGGACTTAGTGTTAACACTAAGTCCCCAATCATTTTTATCATCTTAATATTAATTTGCCTGCTAAAATTTCACTCGTAAGATTTACACAATATTTACAGCTTTTTATCTGTTTTTTATGCCTTATTCCCCCGAGAAAAGATAAGCTTAAAGTGTAAAAAGTAAGATTAGTAAGACTAAAAAGAGGAGATAGACATGCTAATACTCTGGATACGCAAATTAAAAAAAGATAAACAAGCCAATGATGCCAGCATAGAAACGCAGCCTTTCAGGATCCATGATGAAGATATGAAAAGATTCAGGGAATTACATCAGGAGCTGCAGACTGTAGTCAATAAAGATATTATGACAACCGACGGCAGCGTCCTGGCCCCTATTCACGGCGTCAGGCTTGCCAAGAATTCTCAAAACTAAACGTCATTCAACCGGATAGAATATGATAGAAATGACTCCTCCGCATTTCGCGGGAAAGTTTATTTTTTATCTTCCCTGTTCCCGAGCAGGCTCGACCCAGCTTGCGATAATGAGTTTATTGATGATAAAATGAAACTCAGATGTCTTCGGGCCGCTAGCTCAACTGGCAGAGCAGCTGACTCTTAATCAGCCGGTTGGAGGTTCGAGTCCTCCGCGGCTCACCATTTTTAAGGCTAATTAGACCCATTTTTTCAGTACTCCTTTCAGTTTAGTCAGTATACTCGGCAGTTTGCTTAACAAAATATGCGATTTTAGCCCCAATTTTGCTTAACAAACTGCTTAACTATTACCCTCTTCCACGTATGATAACTCTGCCTACTTTTAAAATTAACTTGTTGAACTACACCAATACTCCTGTTTACAGACACACTTTCATCCCATCATACGCAAAATGAATATCATCGTGCTCTTGTTCGAGTTGCAAGTAGTTATCATAACTTCGGTGCCAGTACTCCTCGAGATGTACAAATACCGTCTGTTTCGCACGAATACGAGACGCAAGCGCCAACGTTTCCTCAAAGGTATAAAGTGTTCTCCGGGAAATATGGTCCGCTGGATAACAGAAGCCGTGCCGCAGATCGGTTTCGAAAATACCCGGCTGAATAACAAGTACGTCTGCATCTTTCACCTCACGACGTTCTTCCGGGAAAGGTTTGATATCGCACGGTGCGTAGACTAGCTTTTTCCCGTCTTTTTCATAGACATAGATGAAGGCTTTCTTTCGATTGCGTTCTACGGGTATGGCAGTGATATTGACATCGCCAGCACATGCCCGTTCCTTAAATGCTACCAATTCGATAAAGCCGCTTTCTGTATAATGTACTATAGCCGGCCCGTACTGGGTGGAGATTTCGTGTAGAGGCGTTTCGAGTTGCTCGGGGAGCAGAAGCGTTATTCGTTTTTCAGGATAGGAACACCAGGTTCGGAAGTCCAGGACTATTTGTTCCACAACCCGCAGTCCCTCGACGTGGTCGGGATCGAGGTGTGTCAACATCAGGTACCGGATATGTCGAATGTTTTCGCGGTTTAGCTGAGTGGTGATTTCAGCCGGCGAATCTATTAACAAGTTGGCATCATGTAAAAAAGCAGCCGGACCGCCTCGGGAGTATGGGATACCCTTCCGGCGTGCTTCCCGGCAGACCCGGCAGCCGCATAGCGGTTTTGGAATCACCATGCAGCCACCCGAACCAAGGATAGTAAGCTTCATTGTTACTTGGCCCCGGTCGATGTTTCCTCGCGGACATGTTTCAAATCGCCGTCCATGGTACCTCGCACTTTTTCCCTCTCCTCGGTGAAATCGAATCCGGTCCAGATGCCGATAGACCCGAGAACCGAGTCCTGCGGGTGGTACTGGCGGAATATTTTAAAATAGTAAGCGGCTTCCTTGCTGTTGAGAGTAGCTTGAGGATTTTCAGCCTTAAGCCGCTCGTATTCATCTTCGGTTATTTCACTGTTGGCGAGTTTTTCACCCAGGTCTTCGCAGCCGGCTCCCTGGGTATACTGCACTTTGTATCGCCAGAGAATATCATCGGGGAGATAACCGGTATCCTGGAAAGCCTGGCGGAGAATCCACTTCTCTATCTTGTCGCCGACTTTTTCCGATTCCTTTATCTTGAGTTCGGGAGGGACTTTCATCGCCAGGTCAATCATTGCTGTGTCAAGGAACGGCACCCGCAGTTCCAGGGAAAACAGCATACCCATGCGGTCGGCACGCTGGAGGTTGATGTTGTGCAGGTTGCCGATGCAGCGGTGGGCTTCCCTGTTAAGCACATCCGTCGGATAGTGTTTCATGTAATGGTAACCGGTAAACAGCTCATCAGCACCCTCACCAGTCAGCACTACGGTCACGTACTCCGCCGCCAGCTTGCAGGTGAAGTAGCAGGGAACGGCGCAGCGTACCAGCGAGGGGTCATAGCTCTCCAGCTTCTTGATGACAATCGGAAGTGCCTCGTAGTATTCATCTTCGGTAAAGATAAGCTCGTGGTGGGTGGAACCGATATGTTCGGCGGCGATTCGGGAGGCTTTAAGGTCGTCGCTTTCCTCGCCTTTAACGTCTTTCATCCCGACGACGAAAGTGTGCAGGTGGGGGATTTCCTCGGCGGCGATGGCAGCCACCAGGCTGGAATCGATGCCGCCGCTACAAAACGAGCCAACATGTATTTCTTTATCCGCCAGCAGGCGCTTTTTCACCGAGGTGATGAAGGTATCCCTAATTAGCTGCTTGGCTTCCTCGATGTCGGTAAGTATATCGTCTTCAATCGGTGGTATCTGGTAGTACTGGACAAAACCTTCCGACGGGGTGTAGTAGTAACCGGCCGGAAACTCATGTACTTCATCGACGCCGGCCAGGGTCATGGCGCCCAGTTCGGAAGTAAAGTAGAGATTACCATCGACATATCCGTAGTAAAGCGGCTTGATGCCGATGGGGTCGCGCGCCAGCATATAGTCGTCCCCGCTGAAAATAGCGAAGGAGAACATACCGTCCAGCTCCCTGACGCAGTCAGGACCTTTTTCGCGGTAGAGGTGCAGGATAACCTCGGTATCCGACTCCGTAGTAAATGCATATTTTTCAACAAGTTTATCTCTGAGTGCTCTAAAATTATATATTTCCCCGTTGCAGATTATGCCGATCCGCCCGTCTTCGGCCAATATGGGCTGGTGCCCCTTCATCACATCCACGATGGACAACCTGGTATGGCCGAATACGGTGTTGTTAAAGGTATGTATACCCCGGTCATCGGGACCGCGGTGGGGCAATGCATCGAGCATTCGGTTAATTGTTTCCGAATCTTTTTTTCCAAAACATCCAGCTATTCCGCACATAAAACAATCTCCAAATTACATATTCGTTTCTTTTTACTTACCGTTTGCTTTTTCCATTTCTTCCAGCACCTTGATAGCCTGGAAGCCGTCAGCACAGAAGGCATCGGCGCCGATTTCCATAGCGTATTCCTCAGAAACGGCAGCCCCGCCGATAAGTATCTTGACACTATCCCTCAGACTGTTCTCCTCGAGAGCCTTTATCACCAACGGCATCTCTGTCATGGTGGTGGTGAGCAGGGCGGAGAGACCGAGATAGTCCGGCTTTTCGCTGCGCACCGTCTCGATGATTTTATCCTCCGGCACATCGATACCAAGGTCGACGACCTCGTAGCCGGCACCCTTAAGCAGGATGGCGACGATGTTCTTGCCGATATCGTGAATATCGCCCTTGACGGTAGCCAGGACGATTTTCCCGCGTGTCGGGACGTTAGCTTTTTCAAGATGTGGCTTGAGGATTTCCATGGCCGCGCCGACGGCATCCGCCGACGCCAGCATATCCGGGATGTAATATTCCTTACTGGAGAATTTTTCACCGACCACTTCCATGCCGGCCGTCAGCGAGCTTGTAATCAGTTCCTCGGCCGGGATATCCGCCTCCAGTGCCTCCTCCACCATCTCGACAACGCCCGGCGTTCCCGTCAGCGATTCATCGATGCCGATGTCCTCGCTGGTTTTACGTCCCTGTATTACGTTCTCTTTCAGTTTTTCCAGCAGATTTGCCATACTCATGATTGGTTCTCCCTTTCATAGAAATTGAGCCCGGGCAGCAGACCGGGTATTTCGTTGAATATTCTCTGGGTGGTCGCTTCGTCAATGTGTTCTACAGGCTTCGCCAGTAGCTCTTTCATTCGCTCGTTAGCTAGATAAAACACATCATCATCGTCGCCTTCTCCCTCAAAGGGATAAGGGAGTGATATTTCACCGCTCCGCATCACCGGGCGGATATAGTTAATGAACATCTTCTGCGGTGTAGCCACGACGTCGGTTATCTGCTTCCTGATATCGGCCAGCTCAGTTTCGTTAATGCGGGGTTCTCTCAGGAAGTTTTTAATCATCTTGAAATGTGCATCATCGAGGACGGCCTGGAGCAGGCAAAATACGGCGTTGCAGTCCAGCAGCCCGAAGGCGCAGTGAAGGAACTGCGGACCGCTCAGCGTTACCAAGATATCGGAAAACAACCGCTCCACCGTCGATTGCTGACCGGGAATCTTGGTATCGCATACACCTGAAGTCGAGTAGTTAGGAAGATTATAGAAGCGTGCCATCTGCACGCAGTCGATATTGTACTGCGTGGTCTCGATAGAGCCGTAGGAATCACCGAGGGTATCCATGCGCGCCCGCACCGGCACGCTACCGTAAAGCACCGGGGTGCCCGGGTTGACCAGCTGACCCAGGGTGATGCCGGCCAGAACCTCGGCGTTTATCTGCGCCATGATACCCGCTTCCTTGATGGGGGCTGATGTTCCCGCCTGCGGTGAAGAGGAAACGACGACGGGCAGACCCCGCTGGCAGACCTCGATAAAGGTCTCGGTGGTATTATCAACGAACTGAAGCGGGCTTTTCACCAGGCAGGTAATGAAGGAAACAAGCGGATTTTCTTGCAGCTTATCTTTTCCGCCTGCTATTATCTCCGCCATTTTCACCACGTTATCGAGCTGTGCCAGTTTGGTCAGGCCGGACTGTACATGCTTGGTGGTGTTGTTCAGGCAGGCGAAAAATTTATTCACGTCCTTGTTCGTTTCGTTAATTTCTTTATCCTGGATATTAACCGTCCGGATATATCCGTCAACGGTTTCCAAATGCTCGCAGACGTGCGCCGAGGCGCACAGGTCAGCCACCGTGCCACGTCGCGGCTTGAATTCGGGGATTCGCTTTTCTCTGGACGAATCTGTTTTACTGACGTAAGCAGGGAAATCCACATCCAGCCAGGTGTTTGTCTCCGAGCCGGTGATGTAGTACACGCGGGGCTCATCCCCCTTTATAACCAGGACGTTATCCGGGTTCCTTGCTCCCAGCGTTATCGTCGAGGGGGCTTTATCGAGAGCATCTGTAACAAGCTTTCCCGGGATTTTAACCGTCCAGCTCGGGGTACTGGACCCTGATATATCACCAACTTCCGCGCCATGACTCCGGAAGACCTCGGCCGCCCGGCGGTTGAAACACAGCAGGCCGGGATCTCGTAATATCGTTATAGACGCATCGTGAATCTGCTGCACCTGCTCACCGGTAAGACGTTCTATTGGCTTTTTTATCAATATTCCTTCTCTGGGCATTTTACCCCTCCTTGCTGCCTCAGGCTATGATGCCCTTGATCTCCCTGAGAACTCTGTTCCTGACTTCTTCTGGCAGTCTTACATTATGGTTTTTCAGAATTCTCCGTACTGTCTCCGAGGCTTTTTGCCAGGTATCCTTTCGCCCGGTGCTCTCCCATTTATCGCGGTAATTACGGTCGCTCAGCGTGGGCTGGTAATGCTCTTTACGCATGTGACGCCGCGTGTGCTTGGCAGTGACAAAGTTGCCACCCGGCCCTATTTCCTTGATGAGGTCAAAAGCAAGCGTATCATCATTCACACGGATACCCTCAACCGCCCGCATGACCATCCCCAGGATATCGTTATCAATAACGTATTTCTCGTAGCACACTGTCAGTGCGAACTCCATCAGTCCCGCGGCGTCGTGGATGAAATTGGCGCCGGACAGGGCACAGAGAAGGTTGGTTATCGCCGATTCGTAGCCAGCCTGGGCATCGAGCGTCTTGGAATCGGTCATGCCGCCCGTGGCGTAGTAGGGTAATCTATAGAACTGCGCCATCTGGGCACCGGCGGCATTGAGCAAGCCCATTTCCACCGAGCCGGCGATGTATTTATAGTCGCTCAGGTCGGTGCTGGTGGCAACCGAGCCGAAGATAGCCGGAGTGCCCGGATTTACAGCCTGGGTCAGAATAATCCCCATCAGAGAATCGACCGTCTGCACGGCTACGGTGGCGGCGAGGGTTACCGGCGAGGTCGCCCCGCATAAAGGTTCGGCAGGACAGACCACCGGGATACCGCTTTTAGCGGTAGCCACGATAAGGTCGCCGTAATAGGCATCGATAACGAAGGGGCTGATAACGCAGGTAATGATGGATATCAGGGGGCGCGCTCTCAAATTCTCCGGAGAACCGGCTACAATTTCTGCCATCTTGATGACCTGCTTCAGTCCGTTTGGCGTGTAAACGCCACCCATAATATGCTTGGTGGTATTGTCCAGCCCGGCAAAGAAGCGGTTAACGTCCACTCGCTTTGTCGACAACTCATTGGGGTAGGTGGGTAAGAGTAAAAGGTGAATGTTGTCTAGTTTATCCACCAGTCCGATGATGTTTTTAAGGTCGTCGAGGTTGGCGGGGCGTCTCTCTCCGGTCGAAGGTTCGTAGATGTTAAGAGCGGTCCCTCCGGTGCCCGTGTAAACCCGGGTGCCAGCCAGGTAGATATCATGCTTTTTATCACGTCCGTAAAGGGTAATCTCGGAGGGTGCTTTAGCTATCAGTTCAAGGGCTTTCTCCCGGGAGAACTGTACATGCCGCTTCTTTCTGTCTATTCTGGCGCCGGCATCTTCCAGAGCTTCCAGTGCCGCTTCGGAATTGACTTCACAGCCGATTTCCTCAATGATACGCAGTACCGTCTCGTTTATACGGTCGATTTCCCCGGAGGTTAGAGGTTGATAGCTGCCTCCGACCAGCCCTTTTCGAATCATCCTACAAGTATCATCTCCTCCGACCCGGGCAGTCTTTTTTCCGGCATGTCAGGCAAGGATTGTATTCTTCAATATCTCTTCCCGGTAATCCGATACCGACGATACCAGATACGGATTTACGCGGTGTCATCAACATATTTTCCGTCAGAGTAACGCCGGCGGTATTACCATCAAGAAGATGAAATAGTATCTTCTGCTGAGTAATATCCCAATCGCAATAGCCGGGACTGAAACGGCGGCTGACGACCCGACCTTCCTCTGCCGCTTCTCGCCTTATCTCTGCCTCGATATCCTTGGCGAATTTTTCCACGGCGCCGGAACCGACGGCATCAAGGACGGTAGCCTGAAGTACCATTTCTTGAGTAGCAAGATAAGCTACTAGTTCTTCAAGGTAATCACCGATGGTCAGAACGAACACAGCAATACGCTGGCAGCGTTGGAGCATTCGGGTGAGAACACTGCTTTGAAAAGTAACACTGTCAATACGTACTTTATCGGTGGTAACTTCTCCGATATCCTGATATATGCGTGAGAACGACGGCATGATGAAATCGTGATAATTATCGAGGTAATCATCCACCAGCGTATCGATATGGATCGATATATTTTCCGCATCTCTGTAACCAATGCGGTGTAAGACTTCCTGTTTTTCAATCTGGTATGTAAGAATATCGCTCATTGTCCGGCGTGAACAATAGAACAGACAATAGGCATATTATTTTCCTGACTTTACTATAACAAAGGAAAATCAGATATGAAGGCTATAGAAAAACTGAGAGGGGGTTAATATAATATGGGGTGAGTGGGGTATATTTGGAAAACAGAGATAACAATCTGAAAGTTATAAACAGCTCGCTGCTGACGGACTGCCTAATCTATTGGCCTCTAGAATTAACAGGGTGAGGAACAATTCATCGACGGATAGAATGCTAGCCCCCAGACAAAATGCCTATATATTAACTTCAGATCACGCTTCTATCTCCCTCCTGTTTGCTTCTCACTCCTTCCCGTATAGACCTATAATATGATATCACAGATAACTGCTCCGGGTCTAACGCCGTCTTTGGTACTATAACCCAATAAAACGGTAGTATGTGTAGCCTATCATACCCTGACGGATATAAAAACTGCTTAGCTAGAGACAACATGGCTTACCTGCAACTCACTCTTTTTAAAGGGTTATTCTATAGATCTAATAGAGGGAAGAGTTTGGGAGCGTAGATAAAAAACAGTGTTCTGGGTATACTACCTAATAGTAAATAGATGTAATAGTGTGATTCTGATTTTTGTTCTATCATTTAAAATAAAATTTCAGGCGTAAAAATGTGTTTATTTTTTTATGTTTATCTGGGAAGATCTCCTCTTTATCAACCGGTTGGAGGTTCGAGTCCTCCGCGGCTCACCATTATTTAACAATTTCCCCTTTTTCTCTAGAGCTCGGGTGTATTTCAGTATCGATTTTTGTTTTCGGTTTCATTTACTTGCTACATCTATCATCTCTGATATTCTTGACAATCGCCATTTGGCTAATTATGATGAATATACGAATTCGAATACCCTTTTCTACTTGGAACGGGAGTTAAAAATAAGATAAAAAACTGAGGAATATTGCTGTTGAAATTAGTTGTTACCATACCAGCCTATAACGAGGAGAATACTATCGCCGGGGTACTAAAAGAGATTCCCCGGAATATAGATAAAGTGGACTCTGTTGAAGTAATCTTGATAGACGACGGCTCTACCGATAACACCAGTCGCGAGGCTTTACTCAGTGGGGTTGATGAGATTATCTCCCACAGGGCAAACAAGGGATTGGGAGTTACCTTCAGAGACGGAATTGACAGGGCACTCGAAAGAGATGCCGACATTATAGTAAATATCGATGCTGACGGGCAGTACAATCCGGCGCAGATCCCTGACCTGATAAGGCCGATACTTGATGGTAAAGCCGATATAGTATTCGGGTGGAGAGACATCGATAAACTGGATTTCATGCCCAGAGGTAACAGACTGGGGAATAAACTGGCTACCTGGGTTACCAGGAGGCTTTCAGGTCTGCCGATAAAGGATTCCCAGACAGGCTTCCGGGCATTCTCCAGAGAAGCGGTATTGAGATTGAATCTGTTCGGGAAATATACGCACGTACAGGAAACGATAATCCAGGCCAGTCATAAAGACCTGCAGATAGAACAGGTGCCCGTTGAATTCAGGGAAAGAAAAGGAAAGTCCAGGCTTATTAACGGCCTGGGCTCTTACGCCTTTAAGGCAGGAGCGACAATCATCAGCACCTATCTTGATTACTATCCTCTCAGGTTCTTTTCGTTTATCGGCGGGATATTCACGATAATCGGGCTGGGTTACGGAATAAGAGTGCTGGTTCACTTTATCAATACAGGAACGGTATCACCTTACGTACCTTCGACCATTTTAGCTTCATTATTGATCATAATCGGACTGGGTATGGGCGGGCTGGGAGTGTTTATGCATATGCTGAATAATCAGCGGCGCCTGAGCGAGGAAATCCTCTACAGGCTTAAAAAGAACGGGAGTAGCAATGGTTCTGTTCATCACGCGGAAGTTCCCCCCTTCGAAAGGAGGGATGCAAAGAGCGGCTTTTGAGCTCAGCAGGCATCTATCACAAATAACGCAAGTGAAGCTTATAAAATGGGGTGGCTCGAATAAATGGCTACCCTTTGTTTTACCCTGGTTCTTTTTCAGGGGCATGTGGTCTTTACTCACCGAGAAAATACAGGTGATATACCTCCAGGACGGCGTACTGGCGCCTTTGGGAGTGATATTCAAGCTGTTCACCAGGAAACCGGTAGTAATTACATTGCACGGCAGGGATATTACTTATAGCAATCGCCTGTACCAGTTTGTGATTCTCAGATGTCTCCAGCGAATGGACAGGATAGTCTGCGTTAGCCAGGCTATCCTTGAAGCGTGCTGCAACCGGGGAATTATAGCTGAAAAAACGGCGGTTATTGCTAACGGGATTTCCGATGAATTTTACGTCGGTACCGAGAAACCCGAGCTAAGAGCGGAACTGGCTGACTTTATAAAAACAGACCTGGGTGAGAAGAAAATACTGCTTACGGTAGGAAGGTTCGTGGCGAAGAAAGGAATCGACTGGTTTGTAGAAGAGGTAATGCCACAGCTTGCGGATGATACAAGGGTATATGTTATCGCCGGCTCCGGAGTGCTGGAGCCCGATATCAGAAAATCCATCGAAAAACATAACCTGCAAAACGATGTATTCCTGGTCGGCATGGCTGACGATGATATGCTGAGGCTGCTCTATAACGCGGCGGATATCTTCGTGATGCCCAATATGCCAGAAAAAGATCACATGGAAGGATTCGGGCTTGTTTCTCTTGAGGCAGCTTCGTGCGGGCTGCCGGTGGTTGCTGCTGGCCCGGAAGATATAAAAAATGCCATTCAAGATGGAAAGAATGGATTTGTAATTGAACCCGGCAACCCACAGGAATTTATTAACAGGATTAACGAACTGCTCGGGGATGAGGAAAAGCGGCGGTCGTTCGGGGAGC
>DUFB01000083.1 GCA_011192005.1 Dehalococcoidia bacterium | reverse complement strand
TCAGAACCGTCCCGGTACCGACGGCGCTATCGCTCTGGGAATGCTCAACGTTATCATTAACGAAGGCATTTACGATAAAGAGTTCGTCGATAAATGGTGTTACGGCTTCGACGAATTGAAAGAAAGGATCCAGGAATACCCGCCGGAAAAGGTCGAGGAGATTACCTGGGTGCCCGCCGAACTTCTCCGCAAGGCGGGCCGACTTTACGCGCAGAACAAACCCTCGGCTATCCAGTGGGGCGAACCGGTAGACGCCATGCCCGCCGGCAGCGTCGTGGCTCAGGCTATCAACCATCTCTGGGCAATTACCGGTAATATCGATAACCCCGGCGGCAACGTCATCGCCAAGAACTCCCACGGTGTTACTACCTACCCCTTCAGCTCCGCCGAGCTTACCAAGCTCTACGGCGAGGAACTGGTAAAGAAGCTCAACGAGAAGCGTATCGGCGCCAATGATTACCCCATGATTAAGAACTTCCGCGGCTGGGTACAGCCCGATGTCCTCATCGAACAGTTGGAGACGGAAAAGCCTTATAAAGTACACGGCGCCTGGATACAGACCTCCAATATCATCGGCGGACAGGCTGCTGACCCCCGCCGCCACTACGAAGCCATGAAAAAGCTTGATTTCGTCGTTGTCGTTGACCTTTTCCAGAATCCCACCTCGATGGCACTGGCGGATATCTTCCTTCCCGCGGTTACCTTCTGCGAGAAGGAGAGCTTCCGTTCCTGGTGGCAGCCCCTCTGCGTTACCCAGCCCGCCATCGACCCCGTCGGCGAGTGCAAGTCCGACTGGGAAATAAACCTTGAAATGGCCAAGCGACTTGCCACCAACCCGATTCCCTACGATACGGTAAAAGACCTCATCAACGACCGCCTCAAGGACGGCAATACCGATTTCGATACTCTCGCCGCCAAGGGTGGTTGGGAATTCCCGCCCGAAGGAGACCCCACTCGCCCCTACTATCGGTATGAGAAAGGACTGCTACGCGCGGATAAACAACCGGGATTCGATACGCCCACCGGCAAGATCGAGCTTTACTCCAAGCGCTACGAAGAATGGGACCTCGACCCTCTGCCCTATTACGAAGAACCCGCCGAGAGTTACGTTTCCACGCCTGATGTTGCCAAGGACTACCCGCTTATCCTCACCACCGGACGACGCTCGCCGGTCTTCTTCCACTCGGAGCATCGCATGATTCCCTGGCTCCGCGAGCTCGACCCCGACCCCACCTGTGAGATAAATGATAAGACCGCCGCCGAACTCTGCATAAGTAACGGCGAATGGGTTTACATTGAAAGCAGGCGCGGTAAAATTAAAATGAGAGCCAAAATTACCGCCACCGCTCATCCCAAGGTCGTTACCGCCCCTCACGGCTGGTGGCTGCCGGAAACAGACGGTAAGGCTCCCAATCTGTTCAGCACCTGGGACCATAATATCAATAATCTTACTTCGATGGGCAACCAGGGCAAGTCCGGTTTCGGCGGGACAGATTACCGCTCGAGTCTCTGCCGCGTTACCAAGATTAAGGATTGAAAGGAGTGGCCAATGGCTCGCAACGGCTTACTTGTTGAATACGAATACTGCACCGGCTGCCACGCCTGCGAGGTAGCCTGCAAGCAGGAGCACAACTTCTCCGACGGCATGGTGGGTATCCGGGTGGATGAAATCGAAACGGTCGGGCCGGACAAGGTACATCTCGATTTTATTCCTTTTACAACGAGATTCTGCGACCTCTGTGCCGACCGTACTAGAGGCGGTGATGTGCCCGCCTGCGTCAAACACTGCCAGGCTAGCTGTATGATGTACGGTCCCGTCTCCGAACTGGTTAAAGCTATGGAGGACAAACCGCGCTCGGTTATCCTGGCTCCGCTTTAGAATAATTTACATCGGGTTCTCAGCTATACTCTGGTAACGCATGAACAGTGCTCGCGGTGCCTGCTGTGCTATCTCTTCCAGCGTCCAGGGCTTGCTGTCGTACTTGGTCAGGTTGTGCGAATGCACCGGCTCGGAATACATGCTGATAGTATTCCCCCCGAGCGTGAATACCGACCCGCTGATGTTTTTCGCCGCATCAGTCGCCAGATAACACACGAAAGGAGCGATGTACTCAGGGCCCGGTGTTATATCCGCCATTGCACGACCGCCCGGCATCGCCGGCAGTTTCCTCAGGAACGGGCTGTCCTCTTCAGGGACGGCCTCATTATACGTATCCAGTTCGTAAGAAGCCCGCGTCCTTGCCCACGGCGAAAAGGCGTTGCAGGTAATCCCGTAGCTGTATAACTCTATAGCCACTGCCTTTGTCAACCCCACCACACCGGCATTCGCGGCACAGTATTCGGCGTGCTTTATGACATCACCGAGCCATGCCTTGGAAGTACAATTGAGGATTCGACCCCATTTCTTTTCCATCATGTACGGGACGGCATGGCGTATGGTGTTGAAATACCCCTTCGGCTTGACGGTGTTTACCCTGTCCCAGAGTTCTTCGGTCATTTTATCTATCCGGCTGAGCCCGAAAGAACCTGCCACGTTCACCAGGATATCGATGGTGCCGTAAGTGTCCACCGCGGTCTTTATCAGTTGCTCGGCAACGTTAAATCTGGATATATCGCCGTAAAAAGGCGTCGCCTCTCCACCCCTTTCCTTGATTATCATGGCTGTCATCCCCGCGTCGCCACCGATGGCTTCTACCCGCTTTTCAAAAGTCTCCCTTTTCCTCGCGTCGAGTAACTCTAGTTGCGTTTCCTCGATTAGAGCCCTCGTCTGTGAATTCTGAGCACGGTTATTGGTTACTACCCTGGCGCCTCCTTCAGCCAGTCCGATGGCAATGGATCTGCCTATCCCCTGGCCCGAACCGGTCACCACCGCCACCTTGCCTTTTAACATATCTCCCATATTCTCCACCTTTGATATTGTTTCTCTGGTGTTACAGTGCTATCGATACCACGAAAACGGGGCCGAAGATTACAGCTACCTTGCCTACCAGCTTGATGAGGATATTCAAGGAAGGTCCGGCCGTATCCTTGAACGGGTCTCCCACCGTATCGCCGCAGACCGAGGCTTTATGGGCATCGCTGCCCTTGCCCCCGTGTACGCCGGACTCGATATACTTCTTGGCGTTATCCCAGGCTCCTCCCGAATTGGCCATCATCACCGCCATCAGGAAACCGGTCAGGAGCGCTCCGGCCAGTAGCCCTGCCACGCTTTCTGGTCCCAGGGTAAAACCGAGTATCAAAGGTACGATAATCACCAGTACGCCCGGTATCAACATCGACCGCAAAGCGCGGTTGGTAGCAATATTCACGCATGCCACGTAGTCCGGTTTGGCCTTACCTTCCATCAGCCCTTTTATTTCGCCGAACTGCCTTCTCACTTCGTTAACGATGGCATAACCGCCGTCGCTGACGCCCTTCATCGCCAGGGCGCTGAAAACAAAGGTCAGCATACCGCCGATGAACACCCCGGCAATAACATCGACGCTGGTCAGGCTGGCTATTTCTATCTCGGCTACTTCAAAGTAGGTTGCCAGCCAGGCTAGGGATGCCAGCGCTGCTGAGGCAATAGCGAATCCTTTGCCCAGTGCTGCCGTTGTGTTGCCTACAGCGTCCAGAGCTTCGCAGCGTTCCCTGACGTCTTTGCCCAGCCCAGCCATCTCGGCGATGCCCGCCGAGTTATCGGCGATGGGACCATAACAATCCATCGCCAGCAACATTCCGAGGTTTATCAGCATGCCCATGGCGGCTATAGCAATCCCCAGCAAGTCGCCGAAAATATACGCAAGAATCGTGGCGATCACCACGAGGAGCACTGGTATTACCGTGCTTATCATACCGGTGGCGATACCTTCGATAATCACCACCGCCGAGCCACTCTGGGCTGCTCTGGCTATCTTCTTCGTGGGATTACGGTCTGCCGAGGTGTAGTATTCCGTTGCCTGAGCGATGAGAAATCCGGCGACCAGACCCGATATCAGCGCCCAGAAGAGTGAAAACTCGCCGGTAAAACCCCAGATTATAAATAAAGCGGCGATTATCATCAAAATGTTACTGACATATACGCCCCGGTTCATCGTCGCATGAGCCCTAGCTACCTGCTTCTCGAAGTCAAGCGCCTTAATCTCTTTGGGTCTTACCGATAGAGCCCCGATTATCGAGACGACGATTCCCGCGGCTGCCAGGCATAACGGCATGAACATCCCGGTCGTCAAATCCAGGGCAAGTACTCCCAGCACCATCGATGCCGCGATAGCTGACACGTATGATTCGTATAAATCCGAGCCCATCCCGGCGACATCGCCCACATTATCGCCCACGTTGTCGGCGATTACCGCCGGATTACGCGGGTCGTCTTCGGGTATCCCGTGCTCCACTTTCCCGACCAGATCAGCACCCACATCCGCACTCTTGGTAAAAATTCCGCCGCCGGCTCTCAGGAAGAGGGCTACCGACGATGCCCCGAAGGCAAATCCCAACCAGACATGAAAATTATCTGGGTTGCTGGCATCCCAGATAAAGGAGATAATGGCAAGACCCAGCAATCCCAGACCAACCACGCAGAAGCCCATCACGGCACCACTGGAGAATGCTATTTTAAGTCCCATTGCCCAGCTGTGTAAGGCGGCATGGGCTGTCCGCACGTTGGCTTTAGTGGCAATATTCATCCCCAGCCAGCCCGCCAGAGCTGAAGTTACCGTCCCCGCTAGGTATCCTATGGCTACAAACGGCCGTGGTTCGATGAAAACAGCCAGAACGATAAAAATAATAACGGTAAAAACCGTCAGGGTGGTGAACTCCCGGCGCAGAAAGGCCATGGCTCCCTGCCGGATAGCTCGGGAGATTTCTTTCATTTTGGCATTGCCTTCGCTCTCACGGAGGATGAAGTATGCCAGGTAACCCACGAAAGCCAGTCCCAGCACTCCCCCGAGGATTATCAGCAGCATCAGTGCCCAGTCTTCCATAGTGCAAACTCCTGTATATTTATATCATGTCTGGAGAAAAGAAAAGGAGGTTATTGACCCCCTCTATTTGATAATTTAGTGTCTGTTTGATAAATATCCACAGTCTGGTTTTCTGTAGTCTATCATATTTGAATTTCAAGGTCAATCGAGATTATTTTCCGGTTACGGTTGTTTTTTCAGTATTCTCATGATATCTCTACCGTATTTGTTTGCTCTTCTCTCTCCGAAACCCTTGATTTCCATCAACTCATGCATATTCGAGGGATTAATGCGTATAATCTCCTTTAACATTGAATTACGCGCGATGATATTCTCGGTAAGATTCTCCTCGGTGGCTCTTTTCTGCCGCCATTCAATCAGCGCTTCATAGATGTCCATTTGTTTGTCGTCAAGAACAGGCTCATTCGTCTTCGTTTCGGGCATGTCTTTTTCGGACATCGCCTCCTCGATGCTGGCGGGAATATCAACGGGCAAGCTTACGAGTCTCTTTTCCAGTTCCTCCTGCCTCATGGTCAGGGTAAGGTCGCTGCGCGTCCTCTCGAGCACCCCCCTTACCATATCGGTAGTCCGCCTCAAACCACCGGTGATAGCATCCGGGTAGTCCATCGTTACCAGCGTGCTGTAGATGTCATCCATGATACCCAGTAGTTCTTCACCGCGTGACAGGTCGCCCCTTCTCATGCTGTCGAGTAGATAGCGGCGTATCTCTCCCACAGCCTCACCCAGACCGTTCAGGTAAGCGGCATCGTCAACCCTCAGCGTTTTGGGACTGGGAAGTGATTTCCCGTTCACCAGTGCTAGCGTTATACTGGCTTCGGCATACTCTTTGTGTGCATCACGGATTATTCCCCCATTTGCTAGTTCCCGGTTGCTGCTGACGGCTTTTTCGGCATCGGAAATCAAGCTCCTGGCTTTTCGCAGCAATTCCTCAGCCTCATCAAATTCCTGGCGGTGCACGGCACGTATGGTGTTACTGCTGTGCCTTATCGAGTCGCGGCATAACGGCAGCATTTGCTCTCTGGCCCTGTCCTTGGCCGCAAGGCTTTTTCTTATCTGCTCAGCGATTGAATCCAGATTATTCATCTCGCTCTCCTTTGATTATATTTACCAGTTGCCGCGTCGCTTTCTCAATGTCGTCCGCGCCGAGGACGGCGCTAATCACGGCAACGGCATCAGCGCCAGCGCGAACCACGTCTCTAATATTATCCTCTTTTATCCCCCCGATAGCCACAATCGGCATGTTTACGGCTGCTTTTATCTTGCCCAGCAGTTTTATCCCCACCACCTTGGCACGCTCCTTGGTGCCGGTGGAGAACATTGCTCCCACCCCGATATAGTCGGCGCCATCCGCGCTCAGGGCAAGTGCTCTATTGACGGTGCGCGCCGAACCACCCAGTATTTTATCCTGAGTTAAAAGCTGTCTGGCAGTCGCCACCGGCAGGTCTTCAGGTCCCACGTGCAGTCCGTCGGCATCTACCGCCAGGGCTATATCGAGGTAATCGTTCACGATAAACAGGATATCTTTTTCCCGGCACAAGTCCCTGATGTCCCGGGCTATCGCCAGTAGTTCTTTCTTGCCGTGCTCTTTATCACGCAGTTGAATTACCCCGGCGCCACCCAGGATTACCTGAGCCGTCACCTCCTGATAACTGCGTCCCTTCAACATGGCCATATCAATAATCACGTAAAGACCCCTGAGTTTGCTCAACTTATCCTGGCGGGATATTTTTTGCAGCAGTTCCTTCTCAACCGTATACAGGGTAAAACGCGCATTCCTGTATTTTGCCGTGTCCAGCTTAAGGTCAGGCACCCGGGCTATTTCCTCAAGGACACGCAGGGACTCCTGAATCCTCCTGGCGTTTGCGATTATCGTATCTTTGGTGTTTCTCGGCTTCGCTTCCCCAGCAACCAGCATGTCGGCGCCGACATCACCGTTGGCATCGCGGGCGTTGATGAGTTTCAATTGAAATTCATCGCCCACCCTGGTGATACCGTGGCGCATGTCCTTCAGCTGCTGGGTCAATCCGGTATCGTTCAGAGAAAGGCGCGCTACCTCTTCGAGGACTCTCAGTCCCTCGCCGATGCGGTTCAGGTTGGCATCGATGATGCGTAATGTGTCTCTGGAAATCCCTGTCATGGCTAAATTCTAGCACAGCATTTTTAGGGGGTAAAGAGGACTTGTGTATCATGACCCGGCGACGGCGTTTTCTATCAGTTCGATGCGCGATACCCTGCCGCTTTTTTCCATCTGGATTGCCAGTACGTCGATGCGTTGCGAGAGTGGCAGGTTTTTCCGGTTCTGCCCGTAGTGAGTAGCCACGGCATTCAGTCTCTGCATTTTTACCGGGGTTATCGATTCCTCGGGAGTGCCGAAGCCTCGGCTTCTCCTGGTGCGGACTTCGATAAAGACCAGCGTGTCTCCTGTCCGGGCGACGATATCGATTTCACCCTCGGGGCAGCGGTAGTTGGTCTCGATAATGTCATACCCGTTCCGCTCGAGGAAATCCCGAGCGATATTTTCACCGCGTATGCCCAGTTCTCTCCGTTTCATAAGCGACATTCCAGAGCTTCTTTTACCGGCCCGAAGGACCGGCGGTGTTCTGGACAGGGACCCTGTCTTTGCAGATGAGTGAGGTGCTCCCGCGTGCCGTAGCCTTTATGCCTGGAGAACTCGTAGCCGGGATATATTTCATCCATCGCGCTGACTATTTTATCTCGGTATACCTTGGCGATAATCGAAGCGCAGGCAATGGAGAAGCAGATGCTGTCCCCGAAGGTTATCCCTTTCTGCGGAATGGTTACTTCAGCTATTTTGAAATAATCTATCAGCAGGTATTGCGGTTCGGGTATCAGCTGCTCCACCGCCGCTTTCATCGCCAGGCGCGTGGCCCGAGCTATTCCCACGCTATCGATCTGTTCTGGCGTTATAACACCTATCGCTGTAGCTACCGCTTTTTCTGTGATATATTCGTACAGACTTTCGCGTACAGTGGGACTTAGCTGCTTGCTGTCCCTTACCCTGTTACGCCAGCGTCCTTTCGGGTTCTCAGGAAGAATAACGGCCGCCGCCACTACCGGCCCCATCAGAGCACCTCTACCAACCTCGTCCACCCCGGCGATAAAATGGTATCCCCGGGCGTGTAAAGCCTTCTCCTCGCTGAATGACGGCTTCTGACGGGTGTTTATCTGCCTCACCCCCTGTTATTTTGGAAGTAACGGCCGTATTTTCCCCCAGATTATCTCGGCAATCTTTTCCTTGCTGAAAGCCGCGTTAATCACGCACCAGCGCTGCGGTTCGGCTCTGACCAGCGCCTGGTAGCCTTCCCTGATTCTGTTATGGAAATCCACCGACTCTACCTCGAAGCGGTCGATATTTTGGCCTTTCCTAGCCAGTCCCTGTTCGGGAGGTATATCCAACAAAAAGGTAATGTCAGGCACGAGTCCCGACATGCCGATTTTGTTAACCGCCTCGACCATCGCTAAATCGAGGGCGCGCCCGTAGCCCTGGTAGGCCGTCGTCGAGTCGGCGTAGCGGTCGCAGACAACGCTGATACCCTTTTCCAGGGCGGGTTTGATGACTTCGCTGACGAGCTGAGCGCGCGAGGTATTGAAGAGCAATAGTTCCGCTACCGGGGATATGGAGGTGTCCTGCGACCATTTCAGGATGCTATTGATTTTCTCCCCGAGTCTGGTTACCCCCGGTTCGTAAGTCAGCAGCGAGGGTATGCCCGCATGTTTCAGTTGCTGGTGCAGCAGCCTGGCCTGAGTACTCTTTCCGGAGCCTTCACCGCCTTCAAAGGTGATGAACAGAGCCATAGCTGCCTTCCTTTCTTGTTACAATATATGAACTATTTCTGCTCTTTATATATACGAACCCGTCTATCCGGGTCTTTGCCCAGACTGCGGGAGGACAGGTCGCTACGCTGGGCGATAAGATGCTGCAGGCGACGGATGTACGAGCTCTGCGGACTCAGCTCTACTTCTTCCTCGTCGTTCTCTTTGAGCTTATTCACCGCTTCTTCGGCTTCGCTCATCGCCTTCTGTAAATACTCCGATTTTCCTGCCCCGCCGCTGACAATCGTGCTCAGCAGCTGCCGGATATGCGGCGGCGTATTGCTCCGCAGGACGTAAACGGGTATGCTCATACTCTCGGCATCGCGTATCTTCTGTGGTTTCCTCTGGTAGTAGTTACGCGACGTTATGAACATGCGGGCATCGCGCAGATTTTCCACCATCACCGCATCGATACCCATTTCTCTCGCTGCCTGCGTCACCCGGCTCTTGTTCACGCCGAACAGGTATATTTTTACCGGCTGTGCTTTACTGCTGATTTCTCTCCTCTTGACGACCTTCCCATCGTCCACCGCCGACTTATCAATCTTGACGTTGCCCTCTTCGTCCAGCCAGCGTATTTCCGTCCCCGGAGGCGTGCCACGCAGGAGGGCATCGACCGCCTCACCGACTTCCGGGTGGATGGCTACTCTATCGAAGTCCTGAATTTCCACGACGATGTCGAATGTAGGCGGCGATTTCCTTTCCAGTATCGATTTTTGCGTGCCGCGTCGTCGGGCTTCCTCGTCGCCCAGCGTCACCGACTGTATCCCGCCGACGAGGTCGGATAGTGTGGGATTCATCATGAGGTTATCCAGCGTGTTACCGTGGGCCGTCCCCACCAGTTGCACCCCCCGCTCGGCGATGGTCCTCGCCGCCAGCGCCTCGAGCTCGGTGCCTATCTCATCGATGACGATAACCTCAGGCATGTGGTTCTCAACTGCCTCGATCATCACGGCATGCTGCAAACTCGGCGTCGCTACCTGCATGCGCCTGGCATGCCCGATAGCCGGATGCGGTATGTCGCCATCGCCGGCAATTTCGTTGGATGTATCCACGATGATAACGCGCTTGTTCATGTCGTCGGCCAGCACCCGCGCCACTTCCCGCAGCATCGTCGTTTTTCCCACCCCCGGTCGACCCAGCAGCAGGACGCTTCTCCCCGATTCCACCAGGTCCTCGATTATTTTAATCGTCCCGAAGACAGCCCTTCCCACGCGGCAGGTCAATCCAACGATGCGACCCTGCCGATTGCGTATCGCCGAGATGCGGTGCAGCGTGCGCTCGATGCCGGCACGATTATCATCCCCGAAACTGCCGATTCGCGTAACCACGTAGTCGATATCCGCCTCCTCGACCTCCTTGCTGTCGAGCTCCATCTCCCGTCCCGGAAAGCGCGCCTCCACTGGCCGGCCCAGGTCGATTATAACCTCGAGCAGATTCCTGACATCTTTCTGCCGGCTCAAAGGCTGCCGTATGCGCGGCGGCAGTATATCGAGCATGGCTTCCATGTCGTCGGTTACTGTCTTCTGCAACTGCCCACCCCTTAATTTTTATCAAGCTTTCCCGGATGCCATATCCAGATAATATCTATGAAACCTGTAGTCACCGGTAAGTTCGGGATGAAACGCCGTCACAAGTAGTTTATCCTGTCTGGCGGCCACTATCGTGCCATCATCGAGCTTCGCCAGCACCTCGACGCCGTCCCCGCAACGCTCTATCATTGGTGCCCTTATAAACACAGCCGGATATGGTTCTTCTCCCAGTACCGGAATCGCCAGTTCCGTTTCAAAGCTCTCGCGTTGCCGCCCGAAGGCGTTCCTCTTTACCTTTATATCCATCAGGTCGAGAGCCTTGGTCGTGTTGCCGGAGATATCTCTGGATAGCAGTATCATTCCGGCGCAGGTGCCGAATATTGGCTTGCCTTCTTTTACCAAGGCCTTTATCCCGCTTTCAAGATTATAAGCCGCAATCAGCCGGCTGATAGTCGTGCTTTCACCGCCCGGAATAATCAGCCCGTCCACTCCTAGAAGTTCATGGGGCAAACGGACGGGCATGGCTTCGACGTTCAGTTGTTGTAATACCTTAATATGTTCGGCGAAGGCTCCCTGCGATGCAAGGACACCGATTTTCATTTAGTGTTTTTCTCCCGCTTTATTGTTTACCAGCCCCTCTCTGCCAGTAGTTGCTCGGATGGTATCTGCTTGATATCCAGTCCGCTCATGGCTTCGCCCAGGTCCTTGGACACTTCGGCAATTATGGCCGGGTCCTGATAATGGGTGGTCGCTTTGACAATGGCCTTGGCTCTCACCTCCGGGTTGCTCGACTTGAATATTCCCGAGCCCACGAAGACACCCTCGGCTCCGAGTTGCATCATAAGGGCCGCATCGGCTGGCGTGGCGACGCCACCCGCGGCGAAATTGACCACCGGTAGCTTGCCCGTATTATGTACTTCGGTTACCAGCTCGAAAGGTGCCCCGAGCTCCTTGGCTTTGGCCATCAGTTCTTCCTGAGGAGTGTTCGCCAGCTCCCTGATGCTGTCCATTACCGACCKTATRTGYCGYACYGCCTCRACGACGTTTCCCGTACCTGCTTCACCCTTGGTKCKRATCATMGCSGCKCCCTCRCCRATKCKSCGCAGSGCTTCWCCSARGTYGCGGCAACCRCARACAAASGGWACYTTAAAGTCGTGTTTCCAGATGTGGTGRCTCTCATCGGCMGGKGTMAGYACTTCMGACTCRTCGATRTAGTCSACRCCMARTGCTTCCAGCGCCTGSGCCTCSACRAAATGCCCTATCCGACACTTGGCCATCACCGGTATGGAAACGGCTTTCATTATTGCCTCTATCACCGTGGGGTCGGCCATGCGAGCGACACCACCGGCGGCACGGATATCGGCCGGGACCCTCTCCAGTGCCATTACCGCGCAGGCCCCTGCCTCCTCGGCGATCTTGGCATGCTCCGGAGTGACCACGTCCATGATTACACCACCCTTGAGCATCTGTGCCAGTCCCGTCTTTACCTTCCACGTCCCGGTTTCCATATTCACTACCTCTCTCCCTGATTTATAGTAATATTTTACTCCTGTCTATGGTTGTTATCAAGACATTTGTATGGTTACAGCTAATTCCCAGCTTACCGCCCGTAAGTTATTGATTACTACCTCCATATTGGTTTAATTGACTGGGGAAATACCGTGTGGGTATACTATTCCTGAAAGAGCAATGAGCGTCGGCATTCTGGAACATAAGAGCGATAGATTTATCAATGACGTCATCTCTCAATTGAGTGATATCCAGATTGAGTTTATCAGCACCACTGGCGAAAGTGTTCCGATGGAAAGCTCCTATCGGGTCATCGTCGACCGGCTTAGCTTCCGCTATCCATTTCTCCGGGAATTGATGAAAGGCCTGTCGCTCGGCGGAACATATGTAATCAATAACCCTTTCACGTCATCATTAACCAATAAATTTATCGAAATACAGCTGGGAAGTCGTCTAGGCTTGCCCTTCCCCAGGACCATTATTTTACCCGACCGGTCTTCCCAGGATGAAACAGAGAGCCTGGTTTCGCAGCCGTTACTTGAACAGGTAACTGATGAAATCGGTCTGCCGTGTATTATTAAACCCTTCGACGGCTATGCCTGGGAGGATGTCTACGTGGTTAACTCTATTGATGAGTTAAGAGAGAGATATCAGTCCCTGTACTCTTCCCGCATACTCATGGCGCAGCAAATGATAAAATACACGGACTACTTCAGGGTATTTTGCATCAACAAACGAGATATCCTGATTATCAAGTGGATTCCCAAACCTCTGGCTATGGGGCATTATCTTCACAGTGATACGGATTTGCTGGGGGATGCCAAGAACACAATAAACACAATGACTATTCAGTTAAATACATCGCTGGACCTGGACATGAATGTCGTCGAGTGGTGTGTGGACGGGGAAGGAAAATGGTGGATTATCGATGCCTTTAATGAGGTCCCTGAGGTTATTCCCGAGGCGCTACCCCACGATTACTATACATGGATTGTTAATAAGTTTGCTGAATGTATCAGCGAGAAATTATCTTCTGATATAAGAAACAGGGTTCCATTCCACAATTAACAGTTCCGCACTTTTCACCTTGACATTAGTCTCACGACCAAGTTAAATATTTATATGGATATTTTTCTCTTCATCCTGGTAATCATCGGCATGGTGGGAGTATTCTACCTCCTGACCAGGTGGGAAAAGAGAACCAAGAATACCTATAAAGAGAAGGCGGCTAATCTACTGCTGGCATCCGACCCCGACCCCAAGGAAGTGCGGGATACTATAAAAAACCTGCGCCTGTACGCCGGCCGTTTCTTCAAGGATAAGGAAGCAATAAGACTTCTCACCGAGCTACAGGATAAGCACGGACATCTTCTTATATAATGGGCTTTTTCACCGGAATGCCGGGGCGGCGGGGGTATTGCGGCGGAGAAGTTTTCACTTTATCGATGATAATCAGGCACCTGTCATCATCGAATTCATCCAGTGTTATATCCCGTACTTCTCCTATTTTTCCACCCAGTACGTTCACCGCCCGGGAAGCATCGTTTATTTCCCCGATAATTTCTCCCTTTTTCTGGGCAATCAGCCTGCCACCCACGGCGCAAAAAGGGAGCGTCAACTCGACCAATACGTTCAACGGTGCCAGCGCCCGGGAAACGACCACCCTGAACTTCTCCCGATATCGGTCATCGTGGGCGATATCTTCGGCGCGACCACGCACTATTTCAACGCCGTCCAGCTCCAGTTTTAACGTAACATGCCTTAGAAATTCCACTTTCTTGGCGGTGGCTTCCAGCAAGACAAGCTGGATATCCGACCGGGCTATGCGCAGCGGTATCCCTGGAAAGCCTGCCCCGGTACCCACATCGATAATACTCAATGGCTTGTCTTGCGGAGAAGGAAATCCCGCTATCACCGTGAGAGAGTCCAGGAAATGGGTAATCTGCACCTCTTCATAGACGGTCACACTGGTAAGATTTATTTTCCTGTTCCAGTCTGCCAGCTCCCGGTAATAGACCTCGAACTTTTCAAGATGCCCAGGAGTCAGTTCCAGTCCCAGTTTTTTTGCGCCTTCGAGCAGTTTCTTCATTCACGCCACTGTTCTCGTGGGTAAGCCCTAAACCTGAATATACCTTTATCCAGTTCTTTATCTGTATTTTCAAGGACTTTAATCAGTCCCTTCCTGGCTTCGGACATGTAAGCATTGAGTACCTGTGTCTCGCGGTAGGTCGTCGGTGAGTTGCCCTTGAGGTGCTCGATTAGCTGCAGTAAAAACGCACCTGATTTTGCTGTTTTTAACCGGTTGCGCTGTGCATCGTCGAGATACAGGTCGAGCGCCATACCCAGAAAATGAGCGATACCCGCGTCGGTGTTAGAGCGATCGTATTCCTCGGCTGTCATGGGTTGTAGTTTACAGCCCCATTTCCCCAGATACCTCGCAATCCTCTCGTCGGGATTTCCTATTACGGGTATTGTTCCCCGTCTGATTTCCGGTATTCCGAATCGTTTTCGCTGAATATTCTTTAATGCTTCCTCCGCCGCGACTCTGGCTGTGCAGCAGTCCATGATAACACAATCGGAACGGGTGTATCTGTTAATCCTCGCGGTCCATTTTTGAATTATGTCCACCGGTACCGCCAGAAACACGAAGTCGGCCGCCTTGAGTGCCCTGTCCTTTCTGTCCGCAAATACCGCCCCCACTGCCTCGACTTCCCGGCGTACGTCTCTCCTTGACACTACCGTTACCTGTAACCACGGCCAGAATAGTCTTGCCGCGTTCTTTCCCATCCTCCCCCATCCTATTACGCATACACTTTCACTGCTGCCCACTCGAATCACCTCCCCGTCGTTCAATAAATATATGCAACAACTTACCACAACGTAAAAAATAATACGAGCCTGACATTGTTCTAGTACGCCACTGCCACTAAGTAATAGATATAAACTACTACTCCCGCAAAGACGACGCTGTCCATCCTGTCCAGCAACCCGCCATGCCCCAGCATCAGGCTTCCCGATTCCTTGACGCCGGCATAGCGTTTCAGCGCAGACTCCAGCAGGTCGCCTATCTGCCCGAAGACGCTGATAAGCACCCCGAGCAGTACTGCCTGCCAGTAGTTAATCGGCAGTTGTAATCCCCAGGAGATGGTAAACAGCAGACTGATGCAAATAGCCCCGACAATCCCGGCGGCAGCACCCTCCCAGGTCTTATTGGGACTGATGCGCGGTGCCATCTTGTGCCTGCCGAAGGCTCTCCCGACGAAATACGCCATCGTGTCCGAGCCGAAGGTAGCCAGTATCGCCAGAAATACCCAGTTCCTTCCCGCTTCCAGCCTCAAATCCACCAGGTAGCTTAACAAGAGACCTACGTAAAGAATACCGGCTACAGTCCACGACCAGGTATTGATGATCTCTTCTTCTTTACGCCGGATAAATAACAATACCATCGGCAGTACAAATGCGGCTGCAAGTATAATGGGATAATAGGGAACACTGTTAAAGTGAGGCCGTATGATGAATAAGACAACCAGGATTATCCCTGATATGATTAGCGGAAGTATCCTTGAGATGGATGTAATTTTATAAAACTCGAAAGAAGCCAGCATCCCCCAGATAGCTATAAATAGTGTAAACAGGGGAAAGCTATATTCCGGCTCCGAGAACCAGATAACAATAATCAGAAGAGGAATGCCCCACAGTGCTGTTATGAGTCTTTTTTTAAGCATGTGGTCTCTTGTTTACAGGCCACCGAAACGTCTCTGTCTCTGGCTATATGTAGACAATGCCTTTTTCACGCACTCTTCGTTGAAATCGGGCCATTGCACAGGTGTAAAGTAATATTCGCTGTAGGCTGCCTGCCATATTAGGAAATTACTCGTGCGGAATTCCCCCCCGGTCCGTATAACCATATCAACCTCGGGGAAACCAGCCGTATAGAGATACTCCCCGAACAGGTTTTCATTTATGCTCCGTGGTTTCACTTCGTCGATGACGATACGTCTTACCGCCTCGACTATCTCGGCACGGCCGCCATAGTTAAAAGCCACGCCAACTGTCAGGCCGGTATTATTTTTCGTCAGGTTTAGAGCTTTATTTATGGATTGCTTTAGACTCGCTGATATTCCCTTTAGGCTGCCGATATGGCATATCCTGACATTGTTTTTATGAAGCTCGCGGGACTCTTCTTCGATAACTTCTTCCAGTAAATGGAATAGACCGTTAACTTCATCTTCGGGACGGTTCCAGTTCTCCGTGGAAAAAGCATAGAGTGTGATATATTCGACACCCCGTTTGCCGAGATATTTTATGAGGGGGCGTATGTTCTTTACTCCGGCCTCATGTCCTTTATGTCGTGGTAATCCCCTTTTTTCCGCCCATCTTCCGTTGCCGTCCATGATAAACGCGATATGGCGGGGGATGCCGGTATCTTTCTCTGTGCTTTTCGAGTTTGACGCCATAGCGGCTAAACCAACCGTCCTTTTATCTAGCCGTGGTTAGACTTCTCTGAGTTCCTCTTCTTTACTGGTTCCTATCTGTTCTACTTCAGAGATATGTATATCGGTTATATTCTGTAGCTGCTCCTGAGCTCGCTTAAACTCATCCTGAGATATCTCTTTTTCTTTTTCAAGTGACTTTAGTTCGTTGAGAGCTTCGTGACGCAGTGTTCTTAAAGATATCTTCCGTTCCTCGACTCTTTTATGAACGACCTTGATGAGCTCTTCACGTCGCTCCTCGCTTAGCGGTGGTATACTGATGCGAATTATATTACCGTCGTTGGATGGATTCAGTCCCAGTTCCGATTTTAGAATCGCTTTCTGAATATTGCCTATGCTGCTTTTGTCCCACGGTTGAATGACCAGCAGGCCTACTTCCGGTGCCGATATACCGGCTATATGATTTATCGGTGTGGGAACACCTGCGTAGTCAACCTTGATATGTTCTATAAGGGCCGGGGTGGCGTGACCGGTACGTATGGTAGCCAGGTCCTCCCTGAATACCTTGATAGAAGACTTCATTTTGTTTTCGATGCTTTTCAGCGCTTCAGTAACCATCTTAACTCTCGCTTGATACCAGCGTGCCTATCCTCTTACCGAGAACTGCCTTATGTATACTTTTCGGGGATTCAAGGTCGAACACTATTATCGGCAACCTGTTATCCATGCATAATGATAATGCCGTGACATCCATTACTTTCAATCGCTTATTCAACGCTTCAAGATAGGTAATATTATCAAATTTTATAGCTGTGGGGTCTTTCTTAGGGTCGGCGGAATAGATGCCATCAACCTTGTTCTTACTCATAAGTAATACTTCGGCACCTATTTCTATCGCCCTGAGAGCGGCGGCGGTATCGGCAGTCATGTAGGGATTACCGGTACCCCCGGCAAATATAACTACCCTGCCTTTTTCCAGGTGGCGTATGGCACGTCGCCTGATAAAGGGCTCGGCAACCTGCTTGATTTCCAGGGCCGACTGGGTTCTGGTGTCAACCCCTTCCCTTTCCAGGACATCCTGCAGAGCTAGAGCGTTTATAAGTGTTGCCAACATTCCGGCGTAATCGGCGGTTACCCTGTCCATCCCATCGGCCTCGGCTTTAGCTCCCCGCCAGATATTGCCTCCACCCACTACAACTGCGACGCTAACTCCCATATCGACAACGTCTTTAATCTGCTTGGCGATTCCTGTTAGGGTAGAAGTACTGATGCCAAACCGGTGACTGCCACTAAGGGCTTCACCGCTGAGTTTGAGTAAGACCCGTTTATATTTTACTTCTGGCATGTTTATTCGCTATCCGCCCAGTTCGTATCTGATAAAGCGACTAACCGTGATATTTTCGCCAACTTTAGCGATAGTCTCTGTAATTACTTCTCTTACCGTTTTAGTAGGGTCTTTAATATATTGCTGATTAAGCAGGCATACTTCTTCGGGTATTACGTCTTCCCCTTCGGGTATATCTTTTTCGGAAATATACTGAGGAGCCAGCGCGGCTACCTGCATTGCCAGGCAATGCGCCATCTCTTTAAATTCATCGGTACGGGCCACAAAGTCCGTTTCACAATTGACCTCTATCATCGCCCCGATGCGTCCGGCAGTGTGTATATATGCTTCAACGAGCCCCTGTCCGGTCGCACGTCCTTCCTTCTTCTTGGCTTTTAGCAGGCCTTTTTCTTTCAGAATTTCCAGGGCTTTATCAATATCGCCTTCGGTCTCGAGCAGCACACTACGACAGTCCATTATGCCCGCTCCGGACTGAGCTCTCAAGTTTTTTATCATATCGGTCGAGATATCCAAATGCTCCTCCTTATTCCTCGTCAGGTGTAAATATCAGGGGCTCAGATAATTCCACAGTTTCCCCGGCTTCAGCAGGTATATCCGATTCCTCAGCCAGTATCGCCGGCATTTGCTCCAGCCCACTCTTGCCCTCGATAACGGCTTCGGCTATTTTGTTGCATATCAGTTTGATGGCGCGGATAGCATCATCGTTGGCGGGGATGGGGTAGTCCACATCATCTGGATTACAGTTAGTGTCCACGATGGCGACGATAGGTATACCCATCCTTCTGGCTTCGGCGATAGCTATCCTCTCTTTGGTGGGGTCGATGATGAAGATAACACCGGGTAGATTCGTCATCTCTTTGAACCCACCCATCTGGCGATTCATTTTCTCAATCTTCTCGTTTATTTTCAGGATCTCTTTCTTGGTCAGCCGCCCGAATTCGCCTCTCGATTGCTGGTCTTCCATACGGACGAGCTGGTCGATACGCGCCTGAATCGTGGAGAAGTTGGTGAGCATTCCCCCCAGCCATCGCTGGTTCACGTAGTACATCTCACATCGTTTGGCTTCCTCTTCCACTGATTCCTGGGCCTGTTTTTTCGTGCCGACGAAGAGCACTGTTTTCCCTTCGGTAACGGTATCCCGGATGAAATCACAGGCTTTATCCAGCATGACGGCGGTCTTTTCAAGGTCGATGATATGGATGCCATTACGCTTGGTGAAGATATACTCCTTCATGCGGGGGTTCCAGCGTCCGGTCTGGTGCCCGAAGTGGGCACCTGCTTCAAGTAGTTGCTTGATAGTAGCTGTATCTGGCAAGTTAATTGACCTCCCATAGTATATTAATCATAAGTATCAGGATTACGGTCTTTTACAGTATAGCATAGATATGGACCAAACGGCAACAGACTTATGTTAAGGGATGAATTGGTAATCAGATGACTTATGGCTATTGCTCATGGAGG
>DUFB01000082.1 GCA_011192005.1 Dehalococcoidia bacterium | reverse complement strand
CGCACCGTCAGTTCTCTGAGTGCTGACGCCAGTAATCCTGTCACCGTCCCAGATAAAGTCATCGACTAGGGTCTCCGGTATAAGAAACGCCCCGGCTGTCTCCGCCTGACTGGCATACCACGGGTCAAATTTAGATCTCAGTAAGGTAACACCGTTATAGGGAAGGTGACCAAATTCATCGTCTTTGTAGGAAACAGAAAATGAGGCACTATCCGTCAGGAAAATAAGGTCATGTCGGGTGACATATCTCTCTATCGGAGCTTGTTCCCAAAAATCGGGTATAAGTTCAATGAGTGCATCAGCATGGTACAGAACACCGCCAAACATGTTCTTGCCGCCAGGTTGCTCGCCCCTTTCGAAAATGGCAACCTTCAGCCCGGCTTTCGCCAGTGCTAGAGCCGCGGTGCTGCCGGCAGGCCCGGCACCAACGATAACAACATCAAACTTCTCCCGGATCATTTATTCACTGTTCCCTGTATCCGTATTTTGTGCAAATTTCTTTATACATTCAATTACTGCCGGGACAACCTCGCCTACATCTCCAACAATACTCATGTCAGCAACCTTGAAGATTGGTGCATTGGGGTCTTTATCAATAGCAATGATGAACTCCGAATCCCTCATTCCCAGAACATGATAAACTGACCCTGATATGCCACAGGCAAGATAGAGCCTTGGGGTGACCGTAGTCCCCGTCTGTCCAACGAGCTTCCTGCGGGGTAACCAGCCTTCATCAACAGCTCCAAGAGACCCCGCTACGACCCCTCCAAGGTGCTTGGCTAACTCATCGAGTAACTGGAAGTTAGCTTGGCTACCTGCACCTCTGCCACCAGCAACAATAATATCGGCTTCATCAAGACTGATTGTTTCCGGATCAGCCCTTATAAATCCCTTCACCCTGGTGCGTAGCTCTTTCTGGTTGAATTGCGGTGTAATTATTATTACCTCTGGTTTTTTGATATTGTCCGGCCGGGACATCGATATAACACCGGGCTTTAGTGTAGCTATTTGAGGTTTAGTATTTGGGCAAACAATGATGCTACTAACTCTACCCCCATAAGTAAGCTTATTCCCCAGCAGTAATTTTTCCTCATTCAATGTTAGACTGATGCAATCTGAAATCAGTCCTGTCCCCAGTCTTGCCGCCAATCGGGGAGCCAGATCCCGGCCTATGGGCGTGGCACCGCATAGTACAATTTCCGGTTTTTTATCGGTGAAAAGTTTAGCCAGAGCTGCAACGTAGAATTCGGCACAATATTCCTGCAGCAGAGGACTGTCGAGAAAAACTATCTTATCGGCCCCGTAGCTTCCTAACGTCCCAACCAGTGCTTGATTGTCATTCCCAAAGACAACGGCAATAACATTTCCATCCAGATCTTCGGCAAGTTTCCGGCCGTAGGTTAATGCCTCGGCGCTAACCTCCTCTAAATGTCCCTCGCTATGTTCGGCTATAACCCAGATATTATTATCAGAAGACACAGGACTCGAGCTCTCTTTCTCCTTATGAAGCTCTCCTATAGCAAACACCCCACGTGGTAACCATCCCAGATTGAGTCGGTGAGGAGGCGCGGCGCCAGACACTGGCCAACGGCGTAGATTTCTTTACCCTCTCCTTTCAGGGTGCGGTACAGGCTTTCATCGGCTCTACCGATACCCGCCACCACCACGGTATCGACTCCTTCAATACGCCTCTCCACGCCTGTCATGGCATGGGCTGTAACTACGGCGTTCTCTTCTATTGATTTTACTCGCGTCAATGGAGAAATCACACCGCCTTTACTCAATAGCTGTCCGTACATGAACGGTAATGTATTCGTATCCAGTTCGGTGCCGGCGTAAAGACAATGTGTTACTAGTTCCACTTTCTTCCCCTTATCAGCCAGGAAAATAGCCACGCCCAGTGCCTGTTCATGCTGCTCCGCGGCTATAACCACTACGTTCTCTCCTGTAGTTGCTTCTCCCTGGAGGACATCCCGCACCCAGACTACGTTGTCTCTATCGCTCCCCGGTACAGGGAGCATGTTGGGCACCGAACCCACCGCCACCACGACGGCATCGGGATTCTTCTCTTTAACCATTTCCGGCGTTATGGTTGTTTCCAGATGAACTTCCACTCCTAGATGTTTCATCTGGTAGGTGTAGTACCTCGGTACCTCGGCAAAGTCCTCTCTCTTCGGTACTTTGGCAGCAATAATGCATTGGCCTCCCAGTTCTTTCTCTTTTTCGTATAGAGAAACCTGGTGTCCTCTTAAGGCGGCCACTCTGGCAGTTTCCAGTCCGGCGGCTCCTCCACCAACTACCATGATCTTCTTTTTATCAGCCGCCGGGACTATTTTCGTGATTACGTTTTCTCTACCTGCTTGAGGATTCAGCGTGCAGCTTATCGGCTGCCATTTAAGAAAGTTACCAGCACATTCCTGGATACAGGCGATGCATTTGCGGATTTCCTCCGTTCGCCCTTCTTTCGCTTTGATAGGCCATTCAGGGTCGCAAATAAGCGCCCTGGCCATACCGATAAGGTCGGCCTGGTTATTGTCCAGTATGGACTCTGCCTGAACCGGGTCATTTATCCGGCCATGACAGACCACCGGCAGATCGACCACTTCTTTGACGCCGGCAGCAATATATACAAAGGCACCCAGGGGGAAGTGCATCGGCGGGATATGCCCCTGGAAACCGGCACATACACCCAGGTAATCTACCTGACCTCTCTTTTCTACCATAACGGCGAGCACCTTGGTGTCGTCCAGGGTTGTGCCACCATCAATCAGCATATCTCCAATAAGCCTCAGTCCCACCACGAAATCAGAACCTATTGCGCTCCTGACAGAATCGATGATTTCCATATGGATTCTGAAGCGGTTTTCCAGGCTGCCGCCGTATTCATCGGTACGCCGATTGGTAAGAGGATTCAGGAAGGCTACGAGGAGTCCACCTGCGCCCACGGTGGATGAGATCTCGACACCGTCATAGCCTGTCTCCCTCATACGATAGGCTGTTACACCGTATGAAGCCACTATCTCCTTGATTTCGTTCTTGTCCATCTCATGAGGCACGGCATTCCCCAGAGCGTGTGGCAGTAACCCACCCGAACCACCCACGGAGGATGGGGCTAAACCAGCACCCCCGGTCTTCAGGAAACCGGTAGACGGACCGAAATGTGTTAGCTGGGCGATTACTTTGGCTCCGTGTTCATGTACAGCCTGGCTAATCATTTTATAGGCAGGCATTGCCTTATCATCGTGAGTGCCCACATAGCCATAGTGAGTGCTTGAAGGCCACACCGTATTCTGTGGAGTAATAATAAGACCAGCACCCCCTTTAGCCCTTGCTGCCAGATAGTGCGTCAGCCTCTCGTTCGGGGGTTCGTCTTGAAAGAAAAAACACGTCCAGTGAGCCGGCAGGACTATCCTGTTGGGCACAATAATATTTCCAATCTTTAACGGTGAAAATAGATGCTTAAATTCATGTGCTGCCATGTTCACACCTCTCTTTGACAAAAATTCCAGGTTATAACGCTCTGGCTACAACATAGGCATCAGCTATGGAATCGAGCAACCTCCGTGGTGACAGAGCCTGCCCGACCAAATACAGCTCCTTAACCTGCCCTTTTAAAGAATAATAAAGATTATCGTTAGCTCTCTCATCCGTACAAACAACGACGGTATCGATTCCCTCAATTTGCTTTTCAACCCCAGTAATCACATTATAGGCAATAATGTTCTTGCCTTTTATCTCCTTAATACCCGAAAGTGGCGTTATGACCACTCCTTTACTCAGAGCACTAAAGTAAGCCATCTCCACGCTTAGAATATCGGCTTCGCTACCGGCATAGGCAGTTTCGGTAATTATTTCAACTTTCCTTCCCCTATCTGCGAGGAAATCAGCTACATCCAGGGCGTACACGTGATTTTGACAATCCACAATCAGCACATTTTGCCCTACCTCTATGCTTTCCAGCAGCACCTGCCTGGTTTCCACAATGTCACTATCGGCGCCCGTTATTTCTGGTATAAAGGGCACGCCTCCCGTAGCCACTATAACAGCATCAGGCTTATGCTCAAGGACCATCTCCGGAGTGACGGTAACCCCCAGGTGCACGGAAACATTTAGGAGATCCATCTGGTAAGTATAGTACCTTTTAACTTCAGCAAAGTCCTGCCGTCCCGGAGCTTTAGCAGCAATATCCAGTTCCTTCGCCAGGGTGTCTTCCTTTTCATAGAGGTCTACTTGATGACCTCTCAAGGCTGCCACTCTTGCCGCCTCCAGACCAGCAGCTCCACCACCAATGACCATTACTTTCTTCTTGTTTTCTGACAGCGGAACGGGTCCCATCTGCTCCCTTCCCGTCTCATAATTGAGGGAGCAGCTTATGGGCATAGCCAGAAAATTAGGGCCGATGCAACCTTCGTTACAGGCAATACACCGTCGAATTTCTTCTAGTCTGCCCTCCTTCGCCTTATTAGGCATCTCAGGATCACACATGACAGCCCGGGTCATCCCGACCATGTCAGCCTGATTATTTACTAATATCGTCTCCGCCATCACCGGGTCGTTGATTCTGCCCACGGCAACAACAGGAATTTCCACCACCTCTTTAATCGCAGCGGCTATGTAAACAAAAGCACCCAGTGGAAAGTGCATCGGTGGCATATGTCCAGCACCTAAAGCACCGCCACAGGCAAGCAGATAATCCAGCTTACCGGTAGCTTCCAGCCTACTGGCAATCTCTCTGGTTTCATCCAATGTGTTACCGTGCTCCTTAGTCCACCATACCCTGCCGATAAGCTCATCACCGTTAAATCTTATCCCCAGGGGAAAATCTGGTCCGATATTCTCTCTTATCACGTCAATGCACTCCAGAAGGAATCGCATCCGGTTTTCTATGCTGCCACCGTATTCATCGTTGCGGATATTCGTTACCGGTGATAGAAACTCGCCCTGAAGCATACCCCAAGCTGCCATAATTTCGATGCCGTCATAACCTGCATTTTTCATTCTTAAGGCGGTTGCTCCGTAAGCCTTTATCGTTCTATCTATGTCATCTTTATCCATCTGACGTGGCAAACTATGGCCCCCGTTCATAAAGGGTGCTCTAACCTTTACCGGGGATGGTGCCATAGAAGTTCCACCTCCCATCATTCGTGCCCAGGCACGAGCGCCGTGATGGAATAGCTGGGCAAAAATCTTTGTGGGGTATTGGTGAACAGCGTCAGCCACCGCTTTTAAGCCAGGAATCATCTCATCAGTTGTCATAAACGGGTGGTGGGGTGAAGACATAATCAGACCAGCTCCACCTCTGGCCCTGGCTGCATAGTAATGCAGCAACCTCTCACCGCTGAGTCTGTTAAAAGCCCCTGTCATCACTATTCTATTGGGTATGGTGACTGTTCCTATTTTAATTGGTGAAAACAGATGTTTGAATTCCTCTGTGACCATGCTCACACCCCCATATTGTAGAATACCCAGATCGTGATAACAAAGCCAATTCAACAGATTATACCAACCACGTAGTTCATCATACAAATATTTACTAGCATTCTCTGCCAGATCTAATATATTGCTGACCTCATCCAATCTGTATATAATGTAGAAACCTAATAACAAATGAAGGAGACTGTAACATGTTTGATCCATCGAAATGCGATAAGTGCGGTGACTGCTTTGTAAAATGCCAGTACGTCGATTATAGCCAGGATAAGGCCATTCTTGAGATATCTTCTCTAATAGAGAGTGGGGATGCAGACATTCTCACGCAATGCACTACCTGCATGGCCTGTAACGAGTATTGTCAAAAAGGGGCCAACCCTTATGACTTGATTCTGCAATTACAGGAAGAAAAGGGCATTTTACCGGTATCAGAAGAGCGGTACAAAGCATTCATTATGATGGAAGGTATGCCGGGGCAGATTACTCAGGGTAACCCCGACAAACCGGCATTATCGTTGTGTGTATTGAAGGCACGGTTACCGGAAGGAGCCGTTGAGAGTCGGATGTTCGACGGACTAACGATTTTCGATGGTGGTAAATACTTCTGCTACTCGTTGTACCTTCATACTGCCAGAGAGAGCTACGTGAGAAAAAACATACAGAAGTTTGTTGATAGTTTAGCAAGCCTGAAAAAAGAAGAGATTGTCCTCCTTCATGACGACTGTTACACCGCAGCCGTCGCCAAAGCAAGGGAATACGGAATCAAAGTCCCCTTCAAGCCGGTACATATCATAGAATATCTCCTGAATTACGTCAGAGAGCATCAGCGCGAAGTAATCAGGCTGAATAAAAAGATCGCCTATCAACGTCCCTGTATTTCCCGGTACACTCCGGAGAAGGAACCAATGCTCGATGAGTTATTCGAGCTGATCGGTGTGGAAAGGGTGGCTAGGAAGCATGACCGGGAGAACGCTCTATGTTGTGGCGGCCTTTATGCGGAGAAGCAGTCCGATAGAGCAAAAAAATACCAGGACATAAACATCAAGGATGCCAAGGACTATGAAGCTGATGCTATGGTAATACTATGCCCTATTTGCTGGCAGCATCTCAGCCAACCTTGCCAGGATAGTGGTTTACCGCCAGTTTATTTAACAAATCTCTGCAGTATGGCATTGGGCGAAAAGCCTTTTCCGGGCAGCTAGACTATAAAATATTCCGAAATGTAAAGTTTTTGGTAAAAACGAGGGGAAGTCAAACTCCATTTATAAAAAAGAAAGGAACACAATGGAAACAGACATATTTTTTAGACCGGACCACCTGATGAGAGAAGAAGTTAAAATGTTCTGCAACACCCTCAGAGATTTCGTAAATAAAGAAGTACTGCCGCATGAAGGTGAATTCGACGCTTACTGGGACTGGACGGAAAGAGAAGGACCCAATTTCGTCAAAGACCTGTTCGAGAAACTGTGGATAGACTTGGGCTTACAAAAGGTTTTCGTGCCACCCCAGTACGGCGGGATGGGCGGGTTCTCAATGATTGAGAATGCCGCTGTTATCTTGGAACTCACCAGGGGCGACCACGGGCTGGCGGAGTCGGGATTTATCAGCGGCGGGGCGGTTGTTTTCGCCGGAATGCCTGTCCCGAACGACGTAATGCTGAGAAAATTTGCCGACCTGCTCCTGGGAGACGAACCTTATTTGATAGCCAGTGCCCTTACCGAGCCTCACGGTGGAGGCGCAGTAGAGGATATGAGACTTCAAGGGGCACAGATTAGAACAAGAGCCCGACAGGAGGGGAAGGAATGGGTCATCAACGGTCATAAACTATGGCCATCCGGTTATCGAGAAGCGAAGATGTTCGCGGTTGTATGCGCGGTAGAAGGAAAAGAATTTCCGAATAATCTGGCATTGATTGCCGTGCCAACAGATACCCCCGGTGTATCAACCAGCAAGCCCTACCAGAAAATGGGGACGTCTTTAGATACCAACGGAGATATCTGGTTTGATAACGTGCGTGTGCCGGAAGAAAATTGTATCCAGGAAGGCGACAATGCGGTAAAGGCTTTAACGGCCTGGTGTACCGGGGCACGTGGGGCTGCGGCGACATTCTCGGTCGGCATAATGAGAAGGGCCTATGAAGTACTGAAGCAATACGTCGATAATCGGGAGACTGCGGGTAAACCGATGAAGGAACACGGTCCCATAGTGTATGAGCTTGGTCAAATTGCATCAGATATGATTAGTGCGGAGATGTTCCTCTGGGGTACACTCGAACGCCTCGACCGTGCCGATATCTACGGTCCTCCATGGGAGCCTAAACAGCTCGCAATGGCAAGTGTGTGTGCCAATGTCGTGGGGGATTGTGCCTGGAGAGCTATTAATCGTGGTCTGGAACTGATGGGATCTTACGGGTATTCCAAAGAGGGAAAGATGGAGAAGTTATTGAGAGATGCAAAGATAGCGCAGATCGTTGTCGGAGGGCGAGTCCTACGTGTTGTCGAAGCGGCCCGTTATTATTTTGGGACTGAAACGGTGTGATTAGGCAGTTACACAACCATCATGGTTGGGTATATATATTAGTGGACTTTGATCGATCGCATAATACTGACCCATTAGCATGATTCATCAGATCGATATCCTAACGCCACCTAATAAAGGCACCTTATTTGATGAAGATGAGGGAGACTCTATCACCGTTATACCTTAATATTTCAGGGTTATTGAAACAAAGACGAGCATTTGCAGTTGACTTCAAGGGCAAGAATATTTTTACATTTATGAATTATATCTACTATTAGGATAATAATGGCGATATTATATCGTATAAAATAAATCGCGTTCTAATTAGAAGAATAAAACATTAGCAAAAATCTACTAAATCAAATTTATACCATTGGAGACAGGATGGCATCCAAATCTAATAAACCATAAAAATCTGATATTAATGATAAGAACTGAAACCTTCGTCTGTTTACGCTTGAGTTTCCTCTTCCCACATACTTGATTGTAGATATGTCGCCAGGTTAACGTTATCGTTGGTGATTTTAAGCTTTCTCCGTATATTTTCCCGGTGGCGGTTTATGGTAGCCGAGGATACCCCTCTTGTCTGGGCAATTTCCTTCGTCCTCAACCCGTTACGAATCATATTGCATATATTAATTTCAGTAGGTGTCAGAGATTGGTAGTTATTGGACAAATGCCGGACAAACTGCGATGTAATATCCACCAGGTTTGTCCTGAGCATTTCAACATATTTACTCTGTGTTGGAGGGATTTCCAGAGCCAAGGCTAATAATATAGGCATCAGGACTTTATCGACATTTGTTTTTATGTTCCTGTATATTTCATTCTTTTCTTCTTCGATTCTGGTTAAAACCGTACGAAGCGCCGCATTTGACTCCTGTAACGCCTTTCGCTCCAGGCTAAGCTGTTTGTTAATTTCCTGTAACTCCATTTCAGCAGAGACGCGCGTTGCTATTGTACCAATCTGGTCTGCCAAGGCGTCTAATAAAGCACGTTCTTCTGCAAGGAAAGGCCCTTCATCAGCAGGAGGGCGCTCTTCCAGATAGAAAATAGCCACTTCGCCTACTGGCTCGCTGTAAACGTAAATACGAGCGGATTGTCGCCATTCGGTGATCTTGAAGCCCTCACTCTTATACGTGTTGTTCTTGAAAACGATTCTAGAGCAGGTAATATCAGGATACTGCCACGAAAGAGGTAAGAAGTTTACCAGTTCTTCCAGTAAATTATCAAGCGAGTTAAAATGACGTTCTGCCAGCTGTGATACCCCGTAGAGGCAATTCAGCTCCTTAATGCGTTCACGCAGAGCGCTCTCTACTTTTAGTTGCTCAGTCTCTTCGCTGAATGGAATACGCCAGAGGCGAGGAAGTCCCGTATCGGGGTATTTCCTACTATCAACATCTTTTGAAACTCCCTTCTTTTTAACCATAAAAATTACCTCTCTGCCTATTTTATATAGGCATTAAATTGGTATTAATCTACTACTAATAATACCTATGATATATAGGCAATATATTTGTATTTATTCCGTATTTATTCCCCTCAGATTACCCTATACAATTAAGAAAAGTCAAGCCATCTACATATTCAGTTTTTCAAAGGGGATTTTTATGAAATCACTAAAAATGGAATCTATATTAAACGGCCGCAGTAGCCAGCCACATCAACTAATAGAAGTGTTACAGGATGTGCAAGAAACCTACGGTTATATACCTGAGGAGGCCATGAAGGAAATATCCGAAAAACTTGGAGTCCTTCTAATAGAGGTCTACCGGGTGGCATCTTTCTACAAGGCATTTAAACTTAAACCGAGCGGGAAATATGTGATAACGATATGTAACGGCACAGCCTGTCACGTGCGTGGTGCTAATTTACTTTTAGACCAGGCTGTCAGCCAGCTGGGAATTAAACCCGGCGAAATAACCGATGATGGCTTGTTTTCCATCGAACACGTAAACTGCCTCGGGGCTTGCGCTTTAGGCCCCATAGCCTCCGAAAATGGAAACCTCGGTCATCATATGACCCCCGCCAAGCTTAGRAAATTCATAGACTCGATTCGACGTAAAGAAAGAGAGGAGGTWGKRAATGCCTCACCTCAAYACTAAAGAAGACCTGGAAATAATGGGAAAGCAGCTTCTCCTYGAYAGGGAGAARATAMATAAGACGCTKATWGTRTGYGGWGGWACGGGMTGTACGGCRTCCAGGAGTCGGGATGTTATTGACGCYCTGAATAAAGAACTGGTTAYWCAGGAAATGGATWMTGAAGTCYAYKTRCGTGTTACGGGGTGCCATGGTTTCTGCGAGCAAGGTCCTATAGCCGTTATAGAGCCGGGGAATATTTTTTACTGYCAYATAAMCCCMGARGAYGCMYATGATATYGTKAMWMAAACYSTRAAGAACGGWGARATTATYGARAGGTTACTTTATACCGAYCCYGTTTCMGGMGAWAAARTMYRYAMAGAATCRGARATTCCTTTYTATMARGCACAGGACCGTMARYTGYTWTTCCAGAATMGAGAAGTMAAYCCRCAGTCRATAGAGGATTATATCGCTAYYGGTGGTTTTAMAGCTCTGGCSAAGGCYMTYGATACYCTGGMACCGGAGGAAATAATCAGGGARATAAARATWTCAGGTTTRAGRGGKCGKGGCGGSGGCGGTTTTCCWACCTGGCGMAAATGGAYGGAATGYCRSGAAGCMCCYRKYGATGAAAAATATGTYATCTGCAATGCYGATGAAGGCGACCCGGGTGCCTATATGGACCGCTGCGTACTGGAAGGAAATCCCTACTTGGTCATAGAAGGTATGCTTATCGGCGCTTACGCCATCGGCGCTACCAGAGGATATATATATGTGCGTAATGAATATCCTCTGGCCGTAAGGCACGCGCGAAATGCCGTACAGCAGGCAAGAAGATATGGTTTATTAGGTGAAAACATCCTGGGGTCTTCATTTTCATTCGATATCGACGTTGCCAGGGGTGGTGGAGCCTTCGTTTGCGGTGAATCAACAGCACTTATGGCTTCGCTGGAGGGTAAGGTAGGAGAACCGCGCCCCAAGGATGTACATACCGTAGTCGACGGTCTCTGGCACAAGCCGACCACCCTTAATAATGTAGAAACCTGGGCTAATGTCCCCTCGATAATACTTAAAGGTGCAAGCTGGTTTAATTCTAAGGGAACCAGAGGAAGCAAAGGAACAAAAATACTGGCTCTCACCGGACGTATCAAGAACACGGGACTGGTCGAGGTTGCCATGGGTACGACGATAAGGCATATCGTCTACGATATCGGCGGCGGGGCGACGAATGGCAAAGCTATCAAGGCAGTCCAGACCGGCGGTCCTTCCGGTGGCTGCCTGTCCGTTGATAAATTCGACCTGCCGGTGGACTTTGATGTGCTTTACGAGGCAGGGTCCATGGTGGGTTCCGGCGGAATGGTGGTAATGGACGAAAGCTCCTGCATGGTAGACGTGGCTAAATATTTCCTGACTTTTCTTCAGGACGAGTCATGCGGTAAATGTGTTCCCTGCCGTCTGGGAATCGACCGTATGCTTGAGATTGTCACCGATATCACCGAAGGTCGCGGCACACTCGAACAACTCGAACTCCTCGAGGATCTGGCTGATACGGTTACTCAAACGGCGCTTTGCGGACTGGGAAAGACGGCGGCAAATCCGGTACTCTCCACATTACGCTATTTCCGAGAGGAATACGAAGCGCATATTATTGATAATAAATGCCCTGCTGGAGTGTGCAAGGCACTCATCGAGTATTACATCGATCCGGAGAAATGTACCGGATGCGGAACATGCAAGCAGGCCTGCATACACAATGCCATCACCGGTGAGAAAAAAGAGGTACATGTAATAAATACTGATTTATGCCAGAAATGCGGGATATGCCGTAGTGAGTGCAAGTTTGAAGCGATTCAGGTAAGTTAACGAGGTGAAACATGCTGCATTATGTAAATATTAATATTAATGGTGCTGATATCAAGGCTCCCAAGGGCTCAAGCGTACTTGAAGTGGCGATAGAATACGGCATCTGCATCCCTCATCTCTGTCACGTACCGGGTCTTTCTGATATCGGGGCATGCCGGCTATGCATCGTCGAGAACATTACCAATGGTCGTGCAACGATAACTACCTCCTGTACGCTGAAAGTACAGGAGGGTATGATAATCAGGACCAACACAGACAGAATCAAAAGACTACGTCATAATATTGCCGAGTTGCTTGTTGCCGAGGCTCCAAATTCTCGCGCCATCCAGGATATCGCCGTCCGCTGCGGGGTCAAGGAGGTTCGTTATCCTTTCAGAAATGGTGACTGTGTTTTATGCGGTCGCTGTGTCCGAGCCTGCTCAGAAATATGGCACGCCAATGCGCTTGGCTTTATCGGACGGGGTAAAGAACGCCATGTAGAACGTCCCCTCAATATGCGCGAAGAATACTGCAAGGGATGTGATTATTGCCTTCAGCTCTGCCCGATGACTGTTCCACCGTGTGACGGTCCTATGAAGCCCGGAGAGGAATATCTCTGCGGTAAATGCGAATCACAGCTTATGATTACAGAAGATATTCCGGAGAGCTGTGTGTGGTGCAGGCTGGGAGAAGGCTTTAATTGCGGACGTTATGCCGGATTAAAAACAGTGAGATAAAAGCACAACCTTTGTGATTACGTATGTCATATAGGAAACGCATTAGCTGAAAGACCCCGAAAATGATTCAGGCAATAGAATCGGGCTCAGAAAGAATTATAATATCCATCCTGAAAATATTAAGCGAGAACTCCAGACCTCTTGGCTCAACGACCATTGCTCGTAGATTAAAGTATGACGGTATTTCATTAGGTGAACGGGGAGTTAGATATCACCTGAAAATAGCCGACTTACGCGGTTTCACTCAACTAATAGGCCGGGAAGGTAGAATAATTACGCCCCAGGGACGTCAGGAAATCAAGGAAGCGTTCGCCACACGTCAACTGGGTTTCATAAGAGAGAGGTTAAAAGCATTAGCATTTCAGACGACCTTCGACCCCGAAAAACGCACCGGTAAATTACCAATAAACACATCACTTATTAAAAAGAGTGAATTTAATAAGGCAATTTCTGCCATGAAAGGCGTCTTTAAGGCTGGTGTCTGCGTCAGCGATCTGGTGGCTGTGGCGCAAGAAGGTGAAAAACTCGGCTCAGTGATAGTGCCGGACGGTCAAATTGGTCTAGCGACCGTTTGCAGCGTTGTTATAAACGGCGTGCTTCTCCGGGGAGGGGTTTCCTGCGATTACAGATTTGGCGGGGTACTTCAAATCAGAAACTCCAGACCAAAGCGCTTTGTCGGTATAATCGAATACGCCGGGACATCTCTTGACCCTTCTGAGCAATTCATTCGCGCTAGAATGACCAGCATTAATGAAGTTGTTAAAACCGGGAATGGTAAGATATTGGGAGTATTTCGTACGATACCAGCACTGGCGAGAGAAGTAGCCGAGGAAAGAATGGCATTGTTACGAGAAGTCGGCATCGGTGGCTTCTATACTCTAGGTAACCCCGGAGAGCCACTTTGTGAAATTCCGATGGAACCGAATAGAATTGGTATGGTGCAACTAAGTGGACTTAATCCGATAGCGGCAGCGTATGAGGCTGGAATAGAAATCGAGAATACCGCTGAAAGTGGACTTATTGATTTCGAAGAGTTACAAAGCTTGAGGCAAGTTTCGCTCTGAATAAAAGTATTTCAGTCACTTAGAATTAGCATTTGAATCAAAATACTAGAGACAGGAGAGGCTTTATCTACATCAAACCCACCAGTCTAAAACTTGTTAAAACAGAGGCTAGAGTATGCTATCAGCTTCTGCATGTAAGAATAAGCACGATGCAAGTTCAGTTAGGACTCTTCAAAGGTTATTAAATATGAAAATATTACCAGCAAAAATCTTTTGCCACAGTTTTATAAATAGCGCTCCGTAACGCGTTCCGGAATCGGTTGACGTTTCAGGGTGAGGAAGGTCTTATTATAACTCTCGGCTACCTTGCGGAAATGAAATCCCGAGACCGACAGACTCACCGACGTGGCGAAATAACGCGGACGTTTTATGAGAGTTAAAACCATAAGCCGCCAGTAATATCTTCTTCCTTTGTGTCTGATACCCAGGAACCAGAGGGTTTTAAGGAAACCGGTGATATACGTAAACCGCAGCTTTGATATACCCGGGTTTCTACGCGGTTTATACTCTTTAAGGAAAGCAACAACCCGCTCATAGTAATGCCGCGGGGAGTAGATTGTATCCAGGACATGCTTGTATCCGCTTATGAGCGTTTCGTATTTCATCTTGGGAACAAAATTCATGGAAAAGTCGGTATTATCACCGGAGAAGTCTTTAAGTAATCGTTTTTCCTTCTTCAGCCGTTTATGGAGCTTGGTTCCGTTAGGAGCATTAAGTAAACCGACCATGGCCGTAACGATGCCCGTGTTTTGAATAAAGTTTATCTGTTTCTTGAAGATGGAGACCGGGTCACTATCAAAGCCCAGGATAAAGCCACCCTGTACCTCGAAGCCGTGGTTTTGAATTTTCCTCACCGCGGCTTTAAGATCGCGGTTCCTGTTCTGATGTTTGTTGCATTCCAGCAGGCTATCCTCATCCGGAGTCTCAATGCCGATAAAGACCCGATTAAAACCAGCCTCGGCCATCAGGTCCATCAATTTCTCGTCATCAGCGAGATTAATAGATGCTTCGGTGAAGAACGTAAAGGGGTGCTTTTTCTTCTTTGACCATTCTATCATCGCCGGTAGGGTTTCAGCCTTTAACTTTTTCTTGTTGCCGATGAAATTGTCATCGACGATGAACAAGCTGCCCCGCCAGCCGTGCCGGTACAGCGCCTCCAGTTCATCTACCATCTGTTGACTACCCTTGGTCCTGGGTTTATGACCATTAAGCACGATAATATCGCAGAAGTCACAGTCGAAAGGGCAACCCCGGGAATATTGAAGACTCATAGCCGAGTAATGCTTCATGTCGAGAAGCGACCAGGCTGGAATAGGAGTTTTACTAATGTCCGGTCGTTCATTGGATGAGTAAATGTGTTGTGGACTATCGTTAGCCAGGTCTGTTAAAAACCGTGGGAGTGTGATTTCAGCTTCACCCAGCACGAAGTGGTCTATCCCCTCAAATTCTTCGTATCCGGTGGTGAAAAGAGGGCCACCCGCAACCACTTTTGTATTTAATTCATTACATCGAGTTATCACTTCCTTAGCCGAATCCTTCTGCACTACCATGGCGCTGATAAAAACAAAGTCAGCCCAGACGATTTCTGCGTCTTTCAGTAGTTCTACATTCAAATCTACCACTTTTTTCTCCCATTCAGCAGGGAGCATGGCGGCAACCGTCAGCAGTCCCAGAGGTGGGAAAGTGGCTTTTTTTGATAGGAACTTCAACGCATGTCGGAAGCTCCAGAAGGTATCAGGATATCGGGGATAGACGAGGAGTATTTTCATACTAGTCCTCCGTTTTGTTAACGTGATTTATTAATCAGACTCAAGGTCATTATAGTCTTGTGGTAGTCATCATTAATATTAAAACACACGCTGTCTTCAGCGTGTTGAGTGTCTCTTGGAAAGCAGTTAATACCCGATTTCTTTCTACTGGTCATTACTTTAGCCCTGGCTTCCTCCACCCAGATTTTTCTTGTTGATATCCAGTAGCAATCATGCGCTTCTTTATGTACCCAGGCAAAAATACCCATTTCGCTACGAATATTCGAATCGTGTTTGTTCAGGTTATAAGTACGCTCATTAGCTTTACAGTAAAAACACCCGATATCTCCGGCAAGTTGCTTTAAAAAGCCCTCATCTTGCTCTACAAATTCTATTGATTTTCTTGGTTTATTTATAATCATAAACAACTCCCAAGTGTTAATTATTACCGACCCGAATATATCAGAGTCTTTATTTTACCAGCCCATATAGTTATATCTTGCGATTGTTCGAAACAAGCTTTCTGTTTTGGGGCACGGGCTTAGAGTAATCAAATCCCTGAAGTGTCAGACGCTCCAGTGGAGCGTCGAGTAGCCGTTCAAGAGCATTTATCTTAGCCTCATCAGCATCTGTCACCAATGTCAATGCATCCCCGTTTTTATCCACGCGCCCGGTACGACCGATACGGTGGATGTAATCATCCGTACTTTCGGGCATATCGTAATTAATGACGTGGGAAATACTCAAAATATCGATGCCGCGTGCGGCGATATCGGTAGCTACGAGAATCTTAATCGAACCGTTACGGAACCCTTCGAGAGCGGCTTGCCGCCGGTGCTGGGGAAGGTTACCCTGTAGTGAAGTTACCTGATATCCTGCCCTTATCAGTTGCTGTGCTACACGTTCGGCACGGTGTTTGGTACGGGTAAAGATAAGTACCGACTTTGTTTTGGTTTTCCTTAAAATCTCTTTTAACAGTGCTGTTTTGAGGTGCTGTTGCACCGGGTAAAGGGTATGTGAGACCGTTTTCGCTGGCATCGTGCGGTCGATTTGTACATTAACAGGGTCATGCATTATTTCAAGCGCTAATCGTTGGATTTCAGCGGGCATAGTGGCCGAAAGAAGCAGAGTCTGGCGCTCGTTCATAATGCACGTTAAAATATTACGAATATCGGGTAAAAAACCCATGTCCAGCATGCGGTCAGCCTCGTCAATGACGAGGATTTCCAGGTCTGATAAGTTAATAGTCCCCTTCCAGAGGTGGTCAAGTAAACGACCGGGGCAGGCGACGATAATTTCAATACCGCGACGTAATTCTTTTATTTGCACATCCATACTCACCCCGCCGTAGATAGCAACACTTTGCAGCCCGGTCTTGCTCCCTAAATCATTAATCACCTCGCAGGTCTGCTCAGCCAGTTCACGTGTGGGTGAGATTATCAGAGCCCTGACGCTGCCCTGGGGATTTTGCCGCAAACGATGCAAAATCGGCAGCACGAAGGCAGCCGTCTTGCCCGTGCCGGTCTGAGCCAACCCGATGACATCACGACCCTGCATGATCGGGGGGATAGCATGTAACTGTATTGGTGTAGGGATTGAGTAGCCGAGGGCACGTACACCGGCCATGACACTCGGGTGAAAACTAAAGGTTTCGAAATTCATTTAACTCCTTGATGAAATACAAGTTTAGAAGCTGTTCATCAGTTCAGGCGGCTTATACCATCTGGTATTTCCTCTCTCGTATTTTGTTCAATTTATTCTTGTTTCTGATATCGCGGTTTTGTACATCGCTTTTACTTGTTAGTGGTAAGGCCTCGATGACATTAACAACCCGGTTCCTCATTTTTTTCCCTTCTAGGTTAGCAATAGCGACAGCACCTTCAGATTTCGAGGCCATTTCAACATATCCGTAGGCTCTAGGTTGACCACTACCGATATATTTGTCGTTCATGATGGTTACGGATATCACTTCACCGAAGGCTGTAAACTCCTGGCGTAGTTCATCTTCAGTCGTTTCAAGTGATAGGTTGCCTACATAGATATTTATGGTACCCCCTTTGAATCAAATCGGTTACGCTTCTCCGATTTATAACAGGTGAGTCAGTGAGGATTAACACGATTGCTCGTACTCACGCGAGTCACCATGTTGACTAATACCTTCGTTGCCTGCCACCACCAGACCGGCCACCCCTACCACCACTATAACCGCCGCTGCTGCCGTAACCACCACCCCTCCGGTTACCGTAACCTCCTCCCCTGTTGTCAGGACGAGGGCGTGACTCATTGACCACGATAGTACGTTCCCTAAGTGTTTTGCCGTTAAGCTCCGTGATAGCAGCTTCAGCCTCAGATTTAGAAGCCATTTCCACGAAGGCGAATCCCCGGGGCCGCCCGCTGACTTTATCGGCGGGAATAGCTACGGATTCCACCTTTCCATAAACACTAAATTCTGCGCTTAGTTCGTCCTCGGTAACATCGTAGGCCAGATTACCTACATAAATTTTCATAACGTCTCACTTCTTACATTTGATTTTGTATCTTGTTTTTAAAAGCCATGTCGCATCCGGACCGGATATCCAGCCCGGATGTGACTCGTGGCTTAACCTCATTTATCTATTTGTTCGGACTTTACGATAACAGTCGCTGCAATAAACCGGTCTATCTTCGCGAGGTTGGAAGGGGACTTCAGTACTCTTGCCACATTCGGCACATGTAGCCGGAAACATCTGGCGCGAGGCTCCATAACTGCTATTGCCGTAACGTTGTGACTTTCTTGCCTGGCGGCATTCCGGGCAACGCTTGGGCTCGTTGGTGTAGCCCTTAGACTGATAGAACTCCTGCTCTTCTGCAGTGAAAGTGAATGTCACTCCGCAATCGGAGCATTGAAGGGACTTGTCCTGAAAACTCATTGGATGCCCTCCTCTCTTAATCATTTAGTTAGAGCTCGGGTCATCCAATGCTTGATGTAAATCTATGAGGATTTCAATAAGATCGTATTAACCTAAACTGGAACTATACATAAATTATACACCAGTAAATGTATTTATACAAGTAATTCTGGTAAGTTTATTTTTATAACCGGTAAATCTATAGTGCTAACCTAAATGTTACAATTCTGAGTATTTGATAGATACTACTAAAAGCGCCAGCGTGAAAGACTAGTGCTGCTTGAACTTAGTCTGGAGACGCGGGAGGACCGGTCTCCTCATCTAAAATATAAAAAAGGAACCATAGATGGACACTAAATAGACAGGCATTTATACCACTTATAAAGACAATTGATCTATAGCTTGACTTCAACTACTACAATCAATCTTCTTAATCAATAAGAGTCTTTATTTTATATGGAGTACGATTCTCTTGTTTTTCTTATTTTCAATCGATTATAATCAGATACACTTTTAAAAAATTGATGTAATAGGAAAGCGGATTTCAATTTGTACAAATTGTATAAAGAAATGTGATGCAATCTAATCTAATGATCACCGAACCTAAGCGAGAAACCAGAGTATATTGCGAAACCGACGTGCTTGTGGTCGGAGGCGGTCCCGCTGGGGTAGGGGCCGCGATTGCGGCTGCGCGTAATGGGGCGAAAACACTTCTCATCGAAAGATATGGACATCTGGGAGGACTTGCTACTGGTGGCTTAGTTTTATGCATTATGCCCATGAGCGATGGTACAAAAGAACAACAAATAGCTGGTCTCTGTCAGGAAATTATCGACAGGCTTGATACTGTCGGCGGGGCTGTCCACCCGAAAAAAGAAGACCTTGGATCAACTAACCAAAATCTTATTAATTACTGGAGGCACTATCCATTCACTGTCATTCAGGGGAACATAAGGATGAGTGTTCAAACAGATCCTGAGATGTTGAAGTGCATATTAAATGACATGATAGAAGAGGCAGGTGTGGTTTTGCTGCTACATGCCTATGGTTGCAGGTCCATTGTTGATTGCGGTGTTGTTAAGGGTATAGTATTCGAAAGTAAATCGGGTAGGCAAACGATAAAGGCTAAAGTGGTGGTGGACTGTACGGGAGATGGAGACATTTTCGCATCAGCCGGAGCTGAGTATGATGACGAGATAAATCCAGAGCTCCGGTCTTCCAAGCTCGCTCTGGTTTTTCGGATAGGTAACATCGATGTCAAGAAGTATCTTGAGTTCAAGGATTTTAGATCAGAAAGGTACTTTGAGCTAATGAAAGAACTTGAAGCACTTGGAGGCTTCACCATGGCTTTACGAACATGGCGTGATGATGTTCTCTGGTTCAATAACTTTATCGGAGATTTGGATGGACTAAATATAGAAGATTTAACCAGAGTAGAGATTAATGCTCGTAAGTCAATGCTTATTACATATAACTTCTTTAAGAACAATATACCAGGCTTCGAATCTTGTTATCTGATGGATTCAGCTTCTCAGATTGGAGTGCGAAGTAGTCGTCGCCTAATCGGTGAATATATCCTAACCCGGAATGATATAAACTCAGGGATATTATTCCATGATACTATTGCTGTCTGCCCAGCTTTCCAGCAGGGGAAATCGTTGGAAAACCTCCATATGCATATTCCCTATCGTTCACTCATACCCCGAGAAATCGAGAATCTCCTAGTCGCAGGTCGCTGTTTTTCTTCAGATCAGGTAGCTAATGATATACTCAGCCCGATTCAGTTTTGCATCGCCATGGGACAAGCTGCAGGAACCGCAGCGGCATTGTCAGTAGAGAATAACGTGGTTCCGAGAAAGATAGACTATCATCTATTGAAGAACCGTCTCATTACTCAAAATGTTTTTTTACCCTTATAACACACGGACAAATAATCTTACATTTGGACGCAAAACCCAAGAAATATTTCCGGTGGAGTTCGACTATCCCTGAACTCCCCCTCAGCTAAAATGGAATATTTTTATCCAATCGGCAATAAGCAAACTAAAGTGACTTAGTATTTACGATCTTCAAAAACTGACCAGGATAAGGATAGGCGGGATGCCATCACGCCAATTATGCACCAGGCTGCAAATGGGAGGGGCACCGACACCAGACTTTACCTGATTCTCCCCTGACAGAGCCCGCCTACTCAAAAATGAGGAGGAG
>DUFB01000081.1 GCA_011192005.1 Dehalococcoidia bacterium | reverse complement strand
TTATACATATAAAAACAGATGATTCGGATAATATTGTGGGCTATGCATCCGGGATTAATGCATAGCCCACAAATATAAAGGAGGTCACACAGGTAGGCAAGTTTTCCTGTGTTTCTTCGTTATAGCCAGTACCGGCAACAAACCATCCTTTTTAGTCGATGCTGACTGCTTCCTGTTCGAATTTACATAGCTTCCTTTCCTGCTCTGTACTAATCTCAATACCCAGAAGCCGTAATCTTTCCACTACATCCGTAGCAATGGAGCTGTTTTTCTTGATGAAGCTGTGAACCACCTCTCTACCAATAGTCGTGAGCTGGAATCCTGTCGAGCGATGTCCTTTCAGATATCCGCGGTTTACCAGGGAATTGAACATATAACCTATATATTCGCTGGTTATGTCCATAGGGCTGGTAAGAAGTTTCTGACCGGTGTTTTTATTGATAGTTATTGCCATTAATATGACCAACTCACTCGGTAACATTTATTTATCCCCCTTCAGGGTTTCAAAGTCAACAGTCATATATATAGCACAAAATGTGACAAATGTCAAATTTATGTATAATCCGGAACTCAATTGGCCTCTCTGTCAGCACCTTTTAGTTATCTGAAGAGAAGCAGTCTAAACCAGGTCTCTCAGGAATCTTTTTGAAAAATGGTGTGCCAAGGAGAGGATAATAACGCTTGTTAATAGCGCGATAATAACGTCAGGAGAAAAGCCAGTAATGGCAGTTCCCAGGGCGGTACCGGCAGCGGGAGGGTGTTCAAAATCGAAAGTTACCATCAGGAAGATAGAGATACCAACCGCCAATGACAGGACAAGGGCTGTTGTCAACGTTGAAGTATGTGGGATAAGAGCGCAAACCGAACCGCAAAGCATCCCTACCATGTGTCCGCCGATTACTCTCCGCGGTAGGGCGGTGATATTTTTAGGCATGGTGAAAACAATGAATGCGCTTGCCCCGATTGAGGCTATGACCACGGCGTTTTGCAGTGAAAGTACCATAAGTATTATAAAAACGATTATGGTCGCGAAGAAGCTCTGGTAAAGGTAATGTTTCCATAATTCGGGGAATTTTGTCTGAATCTTTGACCATCTCCGGAATATGTTTGACTTAATTGCATTATACATTTACAATATACCCCTTATTCGGTGAAAAATTGTTCGTACAACAAACAAATATGCGTTAGGTAGATACATGTGTTGTGTGTTATATTATATTTAGTCTGAGACGTGATGTAAACGAGGCCATGCTTTCTAAGACGATTCGAATAGTACTGATTTTTACCTTAGTTATTTTTCTTTCATGCATACCCCTGACTGCTTGTGAGAAACCGGAGCCGACGGTTAATGGCACAAGTACTCCTCCGGAGCCAACGGAAAACGGCGAGGGCACTCTCTATTTGTATGGAATCGACCCGTTTACTCTCGACCCCGGAGTATCGGGTGATATGACTTCCCATGAGTATATTGCCCAGATTTTTAGCGGTCTGGTCCGACTGGATGATAATCTTAACGTTGTACCGGATATCGCCGAAAGGTGGGATATCAGCAATGACTATAAGACCTATACTTTTTATCTCAGACAGGACGTGAAGTTTCATGACGGACGGAAGGTAACAGCCGGGGATTTTCAATTTTCCTGGGAACGTGCCTGCAATCCCGCCACCGGCTCGCATGTTGCTGAAATCTACCTTAGTGATATCGCGGGGGTGGATGAAGTCCTGGATGGGAAATCAGAAGAAATCAGCGGTGTAAAGGTAATCGATGACCATACTCTCGAGGTTAACCTGAAAGCCCCCCGTTCGTATTTCCTGTATAAACTTACCTATTCCACAGCTTTCGTGGTCGATAGATATAATGTTGATGATGGGCAATACTGGTGGAAGCTACCTAACGGCACCGGACCATTCAAGCTGGCAAGATGGGATGAAGAGAGCTTACTGGTACTGGAAAGGAATGATACTTATTACGGGCAGAAGGCCAGTCTGCAGACGGTCGAATTTCTTTTATGGGGTGGTGTACCGATGAGAATGTACGAGACCGATGAAATAGCTGTTGCTGGTGTTTCCGTTCTCTATATTGACCGTGTTACCGATACTGCTGGTCCGTTTTATGACCAGTTGAAGGTATCACCCGAACTGAGTTTTAGTTATATAGGTTTTAACTGTACCAAGCCGCCCTTTGACGATGTAAATATCCGGCAGGCTTTTTCGCATGCAGTTGATAAAGATAAAATAGTATCGCTGGTGTTCCGGGATATGGTGGAGAAGGCGGAGGGCATTTTACCCCCGGGTATCCCGGGCTATGACGATTCACTTGCTGGTCTGGACTTTGATGTTGACCGGGCAAAAGAACTCATCGCTCTCTCCTCGTACGGAGACGTGGTTAACCTGCCGCCGATCACACTGACCACTGCTGGCTACGGGGGTGAGATATCATCGTCTCTGAGCGCCATCATTGCCCAGTGGCGGGAGAACCTGGGAGTGGAGGTGGAAATACGCATACTCGAGCCGGAAAGGTATCTTTACCATCTCAAGGAGGAAAAGGACGAGATGTACGAGATGGGATGGATTGCCGACTATCCCCATCCCCAGGACTTTCTGGAGATTCTGTTCCGTACCGGTAACGAGAATAACTATGGTGAGTATAGTAATGCGGCCGTCGATGCGTTACTGGATAAGGCGGCTCTGGAGATGGACAAGGATTTAAGCCTGGAAATGTACCAGCAGGTTGAACAGATGCTGGTGGATGATGCGGCCTGCCTGCCTTTGTGGTTTGACAGGAACTACATACTGGTGAAATCTTACGTGCTTGGCTACAAGCTTAATCCAATGGGCTTTGCCTGGCTTAGCCTGGTCTCAATACGGACAGCAATGTGATGTTTTACGGTTTTTGCATTGTATAATGTCCCCGCATAAACAAGATTGATACCAAATTTTTACTAAATTACAACGAAAATCCACCATTTTTTTTGGATAATAGCCTGTGTTAAGGGAAAATAATTGTTTACTCAAATTGGAGAGTATCCATGAAACTGATTATAAATTTCACACCGACGGGTATGATACCGACGAAAGAAATGACGCAGCACGTTCCCGTATCCGTGAAGGAAATCATAGCCAACGTGCGTCAAGCCGTGGATATCGGCATCACCATGGTGCACCTGCACGCGCGGGATGAACGGACCGGGGTGCCTACCCATGAGGCGGATGTGTATGAGAAGATAATTATCGGAATCCGCGAGTTTGCCAGCGACTTGGTGATATGCGTGTCTCTGAGCGGGCGTATGGTTAACGAGTTCGAGAAACGCGCTGCATGCCTGATGCTGGAAGGAGATGCCAAACCCGACATGGGCAGTCTGACCCTGAGTTCGGTGAATTTCAACCGTCAGGCCAGCATAAACTCACCCGACATGATACAGGCCCTGGCAAGAGAGATGAGAGAGCGCGGCATAGTACCGGAGCTCGAAGCTTTCGATGTAGGTATGATAAATTATGCCAAATATCTGGAGAGGAAAGGACTGATTGAACCACCCCATTACTTCAATCTTATACTGGGCAATATCGCCTGCGCCCAGGCCGACCTACTGCATGCCGGCATCATGATACAGGACCTGCCACCGGACTCATTGTGGAGTCTGGGGGGAGTCGGCGACTCCCAGTTGATGGTGAATTCCATAGCCATCGCAACCGGGGGCGGGGTGAGAATCGGTCTTGAGGATAACATATGGTATGACCAGTCCCGTACCAGACTTGCCAGTAACGCCGAACTGATTACACGTATTCATAAACTCGCCGAAGCGAACCAGAGAGAAATCATGACGCCGACGGAGTTCAGGAAACTGCTGAAGCTGCAGGGCGGTAATGGAAAATACGGTCGCGTTTACAATTAAAAAAGCTATTACAGGGAAACAAAAAATTCGGGAACGAGTCCGTACAGCACCGCAATCTACCAAATTTCCATTTACAGGATACCATCAAGAGGACTCTACACATGATTGAAGTTAAACTGGTGAAATACAGACAGGCAGAAACGGAGCTGCTTGACTTATTCCGGGCTTCTTTCAACCGCGACATGAACCCGGATTTCTGGAACTGGAAACATGCCGGTAATTATCTCAGCCCGGTGGACCCCGAGGTGATTGTAGCCATGGATAAAGGCAGGATAGTCGGTGCCAGGCCGTTTATGTTCGTCGAGATGTGGCTGGGAGAAGAGAAGATAAAAGCGGCACAGCATGTAGATACCATGGTACATCCGGAATACCAGGGGAAGGGATTATTCAACATCATGGGGCAATATTCACTCGAGTACCTGAAAGAAAACGGATATGCACTGTCTTATGGCTTCTCCAACACGCTGTCACGACGCGGATTTTTAAAGCAGGGTTACCGGGTTATAGGCCCACTGGATTTTATGTTTAAGGTGCTCAGGAGCCGGAACATGATGTTGCGTTACCTCAAAAATGAATTACTCGGAAGCTTGGCCGGGACTTGTTTCGATAGAGTATTCGTAAAAAAACCGAAGGCTCTCTCTGGATTACCGGATACTTTTAACTTTATAACAGCCGATCAATACATAATAGAAGAACTAAAAGATGTCGACGCACTCAGAGACAGGAAAGCGATTAACCTGGTCAGAAACGAAAAATTCCTGAGATGGCGGTATGATACTCACCCCCACTTTAAATACAAATACATCGTTTTAAAAAGGAAAGAGGAGCTTGTGGGTTATGCCGTAATCAGTGCCCGGAAAGAAGGGAGCGGATTAACCCATGGATTGATACTGGATTTTCTGGTAAAGGATAATGATAGCGATTGTTTCAGAGTACTTCAGGATAAATGTTATAAAGAGCTCGACCAGTTGGGGTGTGACTACATGAATATCTGGATGGTCTGTCAGCTAAATCAGATGAATAAATTACTAAAGCGGTCCAGATTCAGGTCGGTAGTGAAATTCCCGTTTAAAAAACATTATAGCGATCACCTGCTTGATGCCATACTGATTCAGGAACAGATGGCTGAGCTCATTAACATCTACGATAAAGAGAGCTGGAGACTGTCCGCCGCCTTTTCCGATACAAGGTAATCAGCATCCGTCGGGTCCAGATAAGTCCTGCACTATTTTTAATATTAGGGGACTTCACCTATCTTAAATAGATGATTTCATTCAAGACACCGACCGTTTATCCTGCCAATATGGTATAAGTACGGGGATAGTATTTCTCCTGCATTAATTGCCAGTAATAACGGTTGACCGAAATGGGTGAAGATCTTATAGAGAAAAAGCTTCTACCGAGCAGGATAATTGTGCCTCTGGATGGTTCAAAACTGGCGGAACTGGCACTGCCGTATGCCGAAGAAATCGGGGAGAGAACCGGGAGCGATATCGTACTGCTATCAGTCGTTGAGTTCGTCGACGAAAAATACCAGAGCTATCTCGAGAAAATAGCGGATATTACCAAACGACACGCCGAAAAATACAAGATAGTTCCCGGCAGTAAACAGGTAGAGATTTACACAATAACCCGCGAAGGGAATCCCGCCGAAGTGATTATAGATGTAGCGGGTAAATGGGGAAGCAGCCTGATTGTCATGGCCACGCACGGGCGTTCCGGGATCGGGCGCTGGGCGCTGGGAAGCGTCGCCGATAAGGTGGTCAGGGCAGCCGTGAATTCACCGATTATGCTTATCAGGGGCAAGAAAGCCCGTTCCGATATAAAACAAAAACGTCTTCTCAAGAAAGCTCTAATCCCCCTCGACGGTTCGAAACCGGGCGAGTTAATTATTCCCTATATCATCCAGATGGCGAAGAACCTTGACCTGGAATTGACCCTGTTTCATGTCCTGAGGGAGAACAATTACGACCAGACATACGCGGGTTCCTACCTGCAGAATCAATGTGAAGAAATCAAAGAGCAGGGGCAAACCGCCGATTATTTATTGAAAATAGGGTCTCCGGCAGAAGAGATTATCGACCTTGCCGATGATCTGGCCGTTGATTTCATAGCCATGGCCACCCGGGGCAAGAACGGTTTCACCCCGTGGACCATAGGGAGTGTGGCGCAGAAAGTGCTGCTGGGGGGGAACACGCCTCTTCTGCTGGTGAGGCACGAGTAGGGTTAAATATCTGCGACAGCTAAGAAACCCTTTGAAGCAGTTGTTCATAGAGTTCAGTACTTTTCTTCACAGATATTACGTGGTATTTTATTACCTTCAAGGATAGTGCTTCGAGATACGCTCTCCTCTTCCCAGGATAGCATGTGTCTTTACCAACTCCTCCGGGATATTTATCTGTTGCGGGCACTTTTCCAAACACTTACCACAATTAACACACAAGGACGCATTACCGTTGGGATTCTCTTTATCAATCTTTTCCTCGGAACCAACCAGCCTTTTATAGCCTCTTTTCACCATCCAGCGGGCTAACCATTTAGGTTCCGCATAAAAATAATTGAGAATAGAAAAGTTTCTAGGGATATTGACACCGGTGGGACAGGGCATGCAGTACTCGCAGGCAGTACATTGTATAAGAATCTTACTTCGATACACATCCACGAGCTTGGTAATAACTTCTTCTTCATCAGCACTTAAAGAGCCAATACCCGAGCGGTCGGCACTGACACAGTTTTCCTCGACCTGTCGCATATCACTCATACCGCTTAACACCAGTGAAATTTCGGGACGGTTCCATAGAAATTGCAGAGCCCAGTCTACGGGCGTTCGGTTATTCCCCGATGATTTCATAATATCAAGAGCTTCTGAAGGAGGATTAGCTAAAATCCCACCTTTTCCCGGTTCCATGATAACCGTAGCGATACCTTTGTTATACGCATAAACCAGGCCATCGGTGGTCGCCTGTATGCCGATGTCCATATAGTTGTACTGAATCTGAGCCATATCCCAATCGAAATAATCAATAATTTCTTTAAAGACAGGAAATGTATCGTGAAACGAGAAGCCGATGTGGCGTATCCGACCCTGCTTCCGGGCTTCCTCCATCTTTTCTATCAATCCCAGCCGTTTCACCTTTTCGAACGAGCCGGCAGTTAAAGCATGGAAAAGGTATATATCCAGATAATCGGTTTGCAGTCTTTCCAGTTGCGCATCCAGATACCGGTCAAAGTGCTCTGTTTTTCTTACCAGCGGCAGGAAAAGTTTTGTAACCAAGTGTACTTTCTCTCGATAACCGTCCTGCAGTGCCTGACCGACTATTTTTTCACCCTCTCCAAGGTGGTAGACGTAGGCCGTATCGATGTAATTTATACCCAAATCTATGCCGCGGCGGATAATCCTGATAGATTGTTTCGTATCGGCTCTCATCCGGTTGATTCTTCGCCTGGGCAGGCGCATGCAGCCAAAACCCAATGCGGAAACTTCCCAGTCCAAAGAACCCATCTTACGGTATTGCATATTATGATTTACTCCATCTTGATATTACTCTAGTGCGGGTCTATCCGTTATTTCCTCAAGCTTTTCTTCGATGAACATCTCGGCTTTAAGAAGGTCTTTTTCATTGGGCCTGTCGCGGATATCTCCGTGGAAGGTGCCGGGGGTGGGGTGGTTGAGGAACCTGCCGGGACAGCAGAAGGTACCGAGGCACTTAAACCGCAGATGCTCGACTTCCAGCGCCAGCAACTGCGCGGAGGGTTCGGCTTCAACAGGACCGAATTCGTACCCACCGTAGGTAATAAAGATAACTGCCTTTTTGGAGTCGGGACCGAGGACTATTTTACCGTGGTGACTCAATACATCGGGGTCATCGAATGGAGGGGGCATATCCGGGAGGGGTTCTTTGATGTAAGGAATAGTCTCGTCGCGGTTACGGAGGGCTATCCGGGGGTCGAAGCCGAGCCTGAATCTACGGAGAATGTTGAGCACTTCGTTATAGGGAAGGTGAACCCTGAGTCCCGAACCGACACAGAGAAAATCGTAATCATTAACGTCAAAGGGGGGATGAAGAATATCCTCCGCTTTTTTACGAGTCTTGAAGCTATCGCATTCCCAGCCGTTCCGCTCGAACGTGCTTTTTATTCTTAAGGCGACCTTTTCCGTATTACCGGTGTAAGAAGAGTATATAATCAAGCATTTTTTAGCCATAATCGCCTCCATGATTAATCGGGGTTATCAGCGGGGTCGATGCTGGTGTGGTATGGCTCGAGGCCTAGTTTATCAAAGATTTCCTCGAATCCCTCGAAGACTGCGATAGAGAGCTCTTTCAGCAGGGACAGGTTGGTATAGCCCCCGGAAACAATGAGGTCGAGTAGCTCATCGAAACGGGCGGGTTTGACCGGGAAAGAGCGCGCCTCGTGGATGAATTTACCCATGGTTGTATAAGGGGTCCGGTTAAGCAGCGACAGAGCCACCAGCATATCGTTGAACATATAGAATACGAGCAACGGCAGACCGTCGCGGTTTTTACGGGTGACGGCGTTGAGGACTTTGGCAGTGGCTTCCTGCACTTGGGGCCAGAAGCGTACCAGTTCCATAAAGCATTTTTCTTTAAGGTTTTCTACCCTGTAGCTATTAAGTTCGGCGATGAATTCTTCGTTGATAATGGGCAGGAGGGTATCCGAACCGGCGATATACCATTCCTCGGTGACTTCCTTTACCTTAGACAGATACCACTCCCGGGTGGTCCAGATAAGCTCGACGAGCATGCCGTCACGGATACGGCTCATGCCCTCCATTTCTTTACATGCCGGCATTTCCTTGACGAAGGCAAACAATTCGAGGTCAGAGTAATCGAAGTCTTCACCGCGGGCATAGGAGGCATCATTCGCCAGGGCGACGAGATTATCACCGAACTTCTGCTTGATTAAAGGAACTAGTTCCCGGATTACTCTCTCCCGGTCCTTGTGGGAGTGTTTTTTAAGTCCTTTCATCGTTATGCCTCAACCATGGCGTTTGGGTTATGCCCACCAGTATTCCCTCGGGGTCAAGAAAACGGGTTACCGTCTGCCCCCAGGGCTCTTCCCTGGGTTCAAATAATAGCCGGTATCCCTGTGACTTGAGCTCGTTAGCAGCTTCGTAGACGTTTTCAACATCGAATTCTATCCAGGCCTGCGGTACCGGCAGGTCTGTGGGCCACGTGTCTTCCCCGAAGCAGTTTTGCGCGGCATGGGCCAGGGGCCACAGGGCAAAATGCTTTACACCTTCGAGCACGCCTTCTTCCGTAAACATATAACCGTTTTCATATTCCTTGAAGGGGATTCCGAAGACGTTACGGTATAACTTCCGGGTTTCATCAAAATGATTAACAACAGGGCCGAAACCAGCCACAAACAAAATTTTCATATTTCCATAGCTTTTCATAATAACACTCACCACCTTTAAAGTAACAGGATGGAGAATCCGGCGGAGGGGGTGGGATTCGAACCCACGGTCCCCTTGCGGGAACAGCGGTTTTCAAGACCGCCTCCTTAGGCCACTCGGACACCCCTCCGGATACGAAACAGCCTTTGCCTATTATAGCGGGAAGTGCCTGAAAAAGCTACGGGGTAAGGGATGGAGGAGATATTGCTACGCCGAAAACGGATGCATTTATTCCTCATATCTATCGTAACAGATAATCTCATCCAGCGCCTTGCGTATCCTCGGCCTGCCCGGTTCATTGGGGTATCCCAGCGTCAGCAGGCTGACCACTTTAAGATTTTCGGGGATTTCCAGGATGCGTTTGACTTCTTCCTGGGCAAAAGCACCAATCCAGCAGGTGCCGAGTCCCAGGTCTACCGCGGCCAGCGTCATGTGATCGATGGCAATAGCCAGGTCCACGGGATAGGTGAGAACACCGCAGGGCATATAGCTATCGGGGTCCGTAGCCACCGCCGCGATAATGACGGGAGCCGTATGCACATGCGCCTGACCTCCTGATGCCTGCCCCAGGGCCTGCTTTTTTTCAACATCACGGACGACGATGAATTTCCGGGACTGGCTGTTGCGACCTGACGGTGCCAGCCTGGCGGCTTCGAGTACCTCCAGTAGTTTTTCCTCCGGCACCGGTCTATCCTTGTAAGCACGGATACTGCGTCTTTTACGAATAGCTTCTTTGAGTTCCATGGCAATTCCTCTGTTTCAAATTATCATCCTGTTCTCGAAATTATATCTTACGATTTTCAGGATGTCTATTTTCTTGAATGAAGCTGTGCCTATTTGATATAGTTGATGTGTCATATCCGCGACAACTGCGGTTACGGATAGGAGCATCCGACAGGTAAAATCCGGGAGGAAATGATGACCGCATCCGGAGGAGAATTGCTGGTAGAATTATTGAAAAACTGCGGGGTCGAGTACATTTTCTGCTCGCCGGGTACGGAGTGGACACCGGTCTGGGAGGCGCTGGTAAAGCGACGGGAACAGGGCGATAATTCTCTTAAATACATCAACTGCCGTGATGAGACGCTGGCAGTCAGCATGGCCATGGGATACAGCGAAACCACCGGTAAACTGCCGGTAGTCCTGCTTCATGCCAGCGTCGGGGCCCTTCATGGGGCTTTAGCCATACGCAATGCTTTCGTGGCACGGGTACCGGTACTCATCATCAGCGGGGAGACCTATGAGCACCGGGGCGACGAGGAGACGAGGGCGCAGGGCTGGCACTGGCTGGGTCTGCTCTCCGATATCGGCGGCCCGACCGCCCTTTTTGGCAATTACATCAAGTGGGGGAACGCGGTGAAATCGAGGGATAGCCTGGTGGACTCGGTGCGGCGGGGGTGCCAGATAGCCCTGACGGCGCCAAAGGGGCCGGTATATCTATCGGTTCCCGCGGAGATATTACTGAAACTTCAGCGAGAAGAACCGGTAGGCCGACCGATACGGTCGGTAACTGAAACCGAACCGGCTGTCGATGACATCAAGGAAGCGGCCCGGATACTAATCCAAAGCAAACGACCGGTCATCATCGCGGAACATGCCGGCAAGCAAACGGGAGTTGTCGGGAAGCTAACAGAACTGGCGGAACTGCTGAGTATCCCCGTCTTCGAGGCAAGTCTCCCTTACGCCGCCAATTTCCCGAAAAAGCACCCGCTGTACATGGGCTATGATATCGGTGAAGCCCTGAAGCAGGCGGACACGGTGGTGGTGGTCGGAGGTCTCACACCCTGGTATCCCCCGTCGGCGGGGCCCCGAGATGACGCCATGATAATCATGATAGACGAAGACAACTCTCACGAACGACTGCCTTACTGGGGCTACGCTGCGGATCTGACCATCAGTGCGAATATAGGTAAGGCGGTGGCGTCGCTGGTAAGTGTCACAAGTTCGAACACCAGCGAGCTGAAGTCGACAACCTCGGTAATCAGGAACAGACTGAAGAGCTGGCGGTCGAAGCACGATGCGATGGTTGATGATTGGGAGAAGGAAGCACGGTCCGGCAAGGAACACAGACCCATCAACCCCGGCTGGTTCCTGTACACGGCCAGGAAGATGATACCGGACGATGCCATTATCCTCGACGAGACATTAACTCATACACGTACGGTGCATCAATATCTGGCAAGTCCCGAATGCTATATAAAGTCGGCCTACGGCGGGCTGGGGGTAGGTATGGGCGAGGCGGCGGGAGTGAAGCTGGCCAATCCAGACCGGCCGGTTATTCTGGTGGTCGGCGACGGTTCTTTCAACTATAATCCGGTGCTGGCCGCATTCGGTGTTTACCAGGAATACAGTCTGCCTATTTTCGTCATCATCATGAATAACGGCGGTTACCAGGCCATGAAATGGGCGCACCGGATGCGCCACCCGCAAAGCCCGGCGGTGAGTCGGAACCGGTTTCTGGGAACGGATATATCGCCCGCTCCGAACTACGTTAAAATTGCCGGGGCATTCGATGCCTACGGCGAAAAGCTGGAAGCTCCCGGGGATATTGAAGCGGCGCTCAAGCGAGGACTCGAACAGATAAGTAAAGGAAAGGCCGCCCTTCTCGATGTTATCCTGGAGGAAACCCTGCCTTTCAGGCGGGACGGGGAGCGTTCGTAAGCCCTCAAATAGATAAATCGAACGGTCGGTATGATTACGTTGACGTTTCCGCCTCAATATTGGATACTAAAGAGGATATTGCCTACGCGCACGACATATATGCCGGCAGGGGGACAGGTTGGCTGATAAAAAGGAAGATAAGGAGAAGGGGTATTCGTTCCGGTGCATGAGATGCCTGGGCGGCAGGATATTCGTGCCGCGCGGCGAGACCACCACGCACTGTCCACACTGCGGACAGGGGTGGCGCATTACCTGGGTGACGCCCGAGGTGGCGAAAATCCGGGGTAGACTCGTGGAGTGAGGCCAAGATGACGGAAAAGATAGCCATAATCGACCTTTCCAGCGAACAGGTGACGGTTAAAGAAATCCCGGAAGAGCTGTTGCGGATGTACCTGGGCGGCGAGGGATTGAACACCTACCTGCTTTATAATTACTCTGAGCCGGGAGTCGACCCTCTGAGTCCCGAGAGCCCCCTGATATTCGGGACGGGGCTGGTATCGGGGTACGACGTTTCTTCATCGCGGTTCGAAGTCACGGCGAAATCGCCGGAGGGAGAAGGCGGTTTCGGCACGAGCAACTGCGGCGGACACTGGTCAGCCGAGCTGAAGCTCGCCGGGTTCCAGCACCTGCTGATCAAGGGTAAAGCCTCTCGTCCCGTTTACCTGTGGGTCCACGATGGAGAGATAGAGTTCCGCGATGCTGCTTTCCTCTGGGGGCACGATACCTACGAGTGCCAGGAGCTGATACAGGACGACCTCGGGGATACGCAGGTCAAGATAGCCATGATAGGCCAGGCAGGAGAAAACCTGGTGAAATTCGCCAACGTCATGCACGGACTGAAAAGGGCGGCGGGACGGACGGGGATGGGCTGCGTAATGGGGTCGAAATTACTCAAAGCCATAGTGGTCAGAGGGAAGCAGGCACTCCAACCTCACGACCCCGAAAGACTGCTGGAGGTATTTAAAAATCACTACAAACAGATAACCAGCACTAAAATTTACCCGGTGATATCGCGGTACGGGACGCTGACTATTTTCTGCGTGGCCAACCAGAGCGGGACGATGTCCGTGAGGAACAACCAGTCTAACTACTTCGAGGAAGCCGAAGGGCACCTCGACGATGAAATCTTCGAAGAGCAGTACAAGACCAAGACGCTGGCATGCTACGGCTGTCCGCTGCGGTGCAGTCACCGGTATAAAATAAACTCGGGGCCTTATATGGGAACGTGGGGAGAAGGGCCGGAGTTCTACATGATGGCGGGATTCGGTCCGGCGGTGGGCAACGCCGACTGGGACCTGATACTGGCCGCCAATACGCTGATAAACCGCTACGGACTCGACGTGGGTTCGAGCAGCGGCTATATCGCCTGGCTGATGGAGCTTTGGCAGAGGGGGATTATCAGCGAAAAGGACACGGGAGGGCTCAACCTGGAGTGGGGTAATAAGGAGTCGATACTCACATTACTACACCAGATGGCCAGGAACGAGGGTCTCGGGGGGATGATAGGGCAACGGGCGTCGAGAGCTACCGAGGAGTTTAAACCGGAGGCCGCCAAATACCTGTATACACAGCGGGGCATGATGCACGAAAGCCCTCAGAACTTCCGGGCGGCCCGGGCGACGGCGCTCGGCGAGGCAACCGGCAACCGCGGCAGCGACCACCTGAAGGGGCGGTGCTCGCTGGAATTTTTCGGGATGCCGCCGGAGGTGCTGGAGAAGATATACGGCAAACCAATCGCCTCGGCGCTGAACTCCTGGGAAGGCAAGCCATGGATGGCCGCCTGGACGCAGAACTTCACCACGGTAATAGACTCGCTCGGCTACTGCAAGTTCGCCACCATCTGGCCGGGTTCAACGCATAACCTGAACTACGGGAATTTCTGCGAGACACTCAATGCCGTGAAAGGCTGGGACATAACCCCCGGGGAGCTGATGGAAATCGGCGAGAGAGTTTGGAGTCTGCAACGCGTGTTCATCCAGCGTGAGACCGGCGCTCTGAGGGAACACGATATACCTCCTTCCATTTATTTCCAGCCGCAGCCGCTGGAGCCTCTAAAGGGAGAGAAGCTCGACCATGACAGCTACAACCAGGCGCTGGACGAATACTATGAAATCCGCGGCTGGACGAAAGATGGTGCCCCGACCGACGAGACGCTGGTAAAACTCAAGCTCGATAAAAAACCAACAAATCTGATTTAAGTCCCGGGAAGAGAGGGTACATGGAACAGAAGACCTTCTTTATACGCGCCGACTATTGCACGGGCTGCGAGCTGTGCCAGATTGCCTGCTCCATGGTAAAAGAAAAGGCGCCAAATCCAGCCCGGGCCAGGATATCCATAAAAAGACTGGTAATAGACGGTCTGATGATTCCGTACATCTGCCTCAACTGCAAAAAACCCGCCTGTATCGAAGCGTGCCGCAGGAAAGCAATCGTAAAGGACGCGAAGACAGGCTGGGTAACGATAGATAAAGAGAAATGCAATAACTGCGCTCTGTGCGTGGGTGCTTGCCCGTTTTCAGCGCTGGTAGTGACCCCGGAGAAAGAGATTCTGCTCTGCGACGTGTGCGGAGGCAGTCCGAAGTGCGTGGAGGTGTGTCCGACCGGCGCGATACAGTTCGTCGACCGCGAGCAGGGAGTGGAGGGCCCGACCGACAGGGCAGCGGTAAATATGTTCGAAGCTACTTAGGCCTTATCACCGAAGCACCGCTCGAGGTAAGACTACCGATGGTGGGATTGCCGAGGTATTCAAGAATGGATGCCCCGCTTAAATCGCCGTTAAGCTGACCGCTGACATTTATCTCGGCCTGGCTGGCGCCGCTCAGGGTTACCCAGGCATTATCAAGAGTGAGATCCGATAAATCGACGTCACTGGCCCCGGAGACATCCAGGGACATATCCTCTGCCGTACCTTCAAGCGTAACAAAGCTTGCCCCCGACACGTTAATAACAGCGTCTTTCAAGGTAACACTGCCCTCAACATTGCTTGCTCCTGAGATTTCCATGTAGGCATTGCCGGAGGTGACGTCAATGATATCAGCCTCGCTGGCGCCGGATATTTCCATTTCCAGGTTATGGGAACTGTCGAAGCCGGTGATAACGGCTTTAGAGGCACCCGATAACTCCAGCCTTTCCAGGTCGGGCAGGGTGATGACAGCCCGCTGCTGGGTCTTGGAGTAGATATTACCTGGCTCCATCGTGATGCGGAGGGTATCATCCCTTTTGCTGATATCAAGGTAATCAAACAGGTTATCATCCAGGGAGATTTTAATAAGGTAGGAATCAGCCTGAGATATCTCGGCGTCAAAGGCGTAGCCGATTTCTATCCTGGTAAAGTCGCCGTAGACAAATTCGCGCGTAACTACATTACCGGAACCGGTAATGACGGCACAACCAGTAGCAGTGATAAGTGTACCGATGATAACCACCAGCGCGAAGCAGGGAAGGATTATTTTTACGAACATATGGCGACTCCTTTTCAGTTAACAATGGCTAGCAAGTACCGACGTCTATTACAAAGGTTATGGTAGACTGCCCGAGGTGACTTGTCAAGACTTATTATTTCAGCGGTACACGCCTCAGTTCAAATACGTTATTGACCTCAGCATCGGGGCAGGATACTTCGATAACGTCGGGGTCATTCTGCCAGGGGAAGGTAGCCCCGAACTGCAACGCCAATGCCACGGGGTAAATGGTGTTGTAAGCCAGTCCACACATGCCGCCAGGGGTCATATAGTTAAATACCCACTCGTCCCCGATATTGTGGCCGCTGTGACAGGGACTCTGATTCCTGACCAGTTTAATGAGTACCTGGTAACCTTTATTTTCCATTTTTACGTTCTCCGGGGAGCCTTTATAATTATACCGTCAAATCGGGAATATCTGAAATCAGACGTATATAATAAGCGCGATTTCATCAAAAAGCGCGCTATATATCCACCGGGAGGCTAGAACAGAATATCAGCCGGTAGCTAATAACGGCGCGCTATTCTCTTATATATAATTCAGTTCATTATTCCGCGCAGGCTGTTAGAGCTATGCCTGGGCTTTTCTCAATAACCCCAGGCCAGCCAGAACCAGTCCCAGCCCAACGCAAATGTCCACGACACCATTGGTTCTTACCATATCAGCGGTGCCTTTATTTGCCTTGGCCAGTCCTAACCCCACTTTTGTGGCATAGAGGTTATTGAATTGAACATCTATTTGGGCTCCTGCTGCTTTCATCTGTTCATACTGGGCTTTAACTGCATCGTACTGGTCATTCAATTGCTCCAATGGAAGAGGAGCTATCGAGTCAGCGACTTCCTGTCTTCCACTGGCTCCCTCGGTTACGAACAGTATCCCGAAGATGAGGCTGGCTAATCCCAGAATGACGATGATAATGGCAATTGCGCGCATAGGGTGTTCCCTCCTTTATAGTTCCACCTAGAATTTCTAGGTATGATATACGAAAATGAGGAAAGTGTCAAGTGCTGTGGCAGGGTATTAAGGTGTTTTCGGGTAATTTAGCGGTATTCGCGCCTCTTACAGGCTCGTTTCCCGCTTAAAAGGCAAGGGGAATAGATTCCCCCTTTTCACGGGAATGACAGAGATAGGAGAGAAGAACTCCAGCCGACAGGTTGCCGGCGAATGCGTACTTGACAGGGTTATTTATTTACCGATTAACCTGGCTTTGACGAAATCCTGGAGTACTTCGGGCACGGCGATAGTGCCGTCGGGGAGCTGATAGTTTTCCATGACGGCAATCATTACCCTGGGCAGCGCCAGCCCGGAGCCGTTGAGGGTATGGACGAACTGGGGCCGGGCGTCAGGGGCGGGACGATAGCGTATATTGGCGCGCCTCGCCTGGAAGTCGCCGCAGTTGGAGCAGGAGCTGACCTCCAGCCACTCCTTGCAGCCGGGAGCCCAGACGTCGATGTCATAGGACTTCATCGAGTGGAAACCGAGGTCGCCGGTGCAGAGCTCCCGGACGCGATAAGGTAAATCCAGTTTGCGGCAGACATCCTCGGCGTCAGCGGTGAGTTTTTCCAGTTCGTCGGCGGAAGTATCGGGTTCGACGAACTTATAGAGCTCGACCTTATCGAACTGGTGACCACGCTTGATACCGCGGGTATCCCTGCCGGCCGACATCTTCTCACGGCGGAAGCAGGCGGTATAGGATACGTAATGGATGGGGAGATCTTCTTTAGCGAGGATTTCATCTCGGTGGAGGTTGGTGACCGGTATCTCGGCGGTACCGACGAGCCAGAGGTCGTCCTCGACATCGCGGTAGATATTCTCGTCGAGTCGTGGCAGCTGCGCCGAGCCGACCATGCAGTCGCGTTTAACCATGTAGGGTGGATAGACCTCGCGGTAGCCATGCTGGGTAGTGTGGAGGTCCAGCATGAAGGCAATCAATGCCCGCTGGAGTCGTGCGCCGAGTCCCTTGAGCACGTAAAAGCGGGTGCCGGATATCTTGACACCGCGCCCAAAGTCGATGATATCCAGGTCTTCACCGAGCTGCCAGTGGGGAGCCGGCTCGAAGTCGAAAGTGCGGGGCTCTCCCCAGGTGCGTCTGACGACATTATCGTTATCGTCCACGCCGATGGGCACATCGGGCTGGGGTGTGTTGGGGACATCGAGCAGGAGCTCTTCCAGTTGCGAGTCAAGCCGGCGCACATCTTCCTCCAGGTTCTGGATATCGGTGCGAAGCTTGCGACCCGTTTCCTGGGCTTTTTCCCTTTCTTTAGAGACGGCTTTACGCTGCTGGCGTAGACTATCAAGCTCGCCCACTTTCTGGCGGCGCTGAGCATCAAGCTCCAGTATTTTATCAATAGGAGCGTCGTCATGTCGGTCAGCGACCGCCTTTTTAACGAATTCCGGATTTTCACGTATGTACTTAATATCAAGCATATATCTACCTCATATCCGGCAGTTACCAGTATCGCTTACCTTTTGCAAAGCTGTCAATACCCGATTTCCTGATAATTTTCATATTCTTAATATGATTGTCTTCATGGAATTGCTTCAGAAAGTTCATGGTTTTACACGTTTCAAAATCATCGCATTCCCAGCAACCATCGATGCCCTTTTTACGACAGCACTCCCTGATTTTACATACCGGGGGGCCACCGTTACTCCGACAGGCACGCTTACAGCGGAATCTTACCATGGTTCCCAGGAGTTCGTAGCACTGCTGGTAGTTCTTGAAAGCAGAGAAGTAGGAAACGGTGGCCATCTTATCGGCTCTATCAGGGAACTTTGCCTGCCGCATTTCTTTACGGAGGTCTCTGGCTAAATCGGCCATTTTGCCTTTATACATGTAGCAGTCGCCGCAGTACAGGCCGCAGTAAGCTATTAAATCTTTATCCTCAGGCATCGTTTTATTTCACCCTTCTTCTCAGGGTTTCTCCCGTAACTGCGGAAATAGTATCACCTCTCTTATCGACTGCTGGTTGGTGAGGAGCATTACCATCCGGTCGATGCCGATGCCGAGTCCCCCGGTGGGGGGCATGCCGTACTCGAGCGCTGTGAGGAAATCCTCGTCGATGGTCCAGCGCTCTTCATTATCGCCGAGACGCTCCTTCATCTGGTCGACGAACCTCTCTCTCTGTAAAAGCGGGTCGTTAAGCTCGGAATAGGCGTTGCCGAGCTCCAGACCGGCGGCGTAGGGTTGAAAGCGCTCGACCACGCGCTTCTTACCGGGCTTGTTCTTCGCCAGCGGCGACATGGATACCGGATAGTCGCAGATAAAGGTGGGCTGAATCAGGGACGGCACGACGCAGGTCTTAAGAAGCTCGTCAACCAGCTTCGCCCAGTTTTTCTTCGGGTCGGCTTCGATTTTCTTCGAGCGCATTTTCTCGCGGAGTCCGTCAGCGGTGGGGTATTCCACGTAGTCGATGCTGCTGTACTTCCTGACGGCATCCCGCAGGGTGAGGCGCTGCCAGGGCGGTTTTAGGTTTATTTTATTATCGCCGTAGGTAATTTCACCCGTGCCCAGTACATTAAGACTGACCTGATAGAACATCTCCTCGACCATTTTCATCACGTCTTTGTAGTCGGCGTAAGCCTCGTAGGTCTCGAGGAGGGTGTATTCGGGATTGTGGGTGGTGGAAATACCCTCGTTGCGGAAGACGTAGCCGATTTCATAGACTTTATCGAGCCCGCCGACGATAAGTCGTTTTAGGTGCAGTTCGAGGGCGATACGCAGGTACATGTCCTGGTCGAGGGTATTGTGGTGGGTAACGAAGGGGGTCGCCAGAGCGCCGCCAGCGGCAGTATGCAGCACCGGTGTTTCCACCTCGATAAAACCACGGTCGTTGAGGAAGTGCCGAACGGCTTCGATGATGCGACTGCGCATCCTGAAGACCTCTTTGACATCAGCATTGGCGATAAGGTCGACATAACGCTGGCGATAACGTGTCTCGGTATCACTCAGGCCATGCCATTTTTCCGGCAGGGGTTGCAACGATTTGGCCAGCAGCGTAAAATTACTTGCCGAGACGGTGGGCTCGCCGGTACGGGTGCGTAAGAGGTTGCCTTCGATACCGAGAATATCACCGATGTCCAGGTCTTTGAAAAGCTCGGCCAGTTCTTCAGTCAGGGCGGGGTGCTGGACGAGTACCTGAATCTTGCCGGAACCGTCCCGAATATCCAGGAAAGAACTCTTGCCCATTTTCCTCATAGCGGTTATTCGACCGGCCAGGCTGACGGGCTTTTCGTCCTGTTGTGATTTATTACCGGCCTCCGCTGCTTCGAGCCGGGCTATCGCTTCGCGGGTGGTCAGAGTCTGTCGGTAGTTATTGGGGTAGGGATTGATGCCTCGACCGCGTAGTCGTTCCAGTTTCTCTTTTCTCTGCTTGTTGATATCGTCGATTCTGGGTGTCATAGCAGCTTCCTAAGTTAAAGTAAAAAGACCGAGAATAATATTCCCAGCTAGTGATAACACCATTATAGGTTAAATAGGGATTATGGTAAAGGGGGCGGTGTCAGAGGCGCTGTTCGCGGAGGGTCTCCAGCCAGGCGACGGACTTGAGCTCTTTTTCCAGCAGGTACCTGATATAACCGCTGATGACCTGCTCCAGCTCGCGGCCGAGTTCCGGAGTTATCTTTACCCTGACAACGTTATCGTAACTACCGGTCTGGAGCAGGCGTAACACCTTCTGGGCGTTAACGGACAGGGAATAGGTAAAAGCCTGTTCCGGACTGCAACCGGGACATAGGATGCCACCCGTCAGCGGACTGAAGTAATTAACGGTCGGTTCCAGTGCTTTATGGCAGACAACGCACTCCCTGAGCTGGGGACGGTAACCGACGCACTCCAGGAGATGGAGTTCAAAATAGCGCAGGACGAGGTCCCGGTTATTTTCACCGCAAAGCCGGTGAAGCGCTTCCAGTATGAGGCTGAACAGCGAAAGGTTCTCCTGATGCTCGGCGGTAAACTGGTGTACAATCTCGGCGATATAGAGTCCGCAGGAAGTCAGCAGGAGGTCGTTCTTCAGGGGGAGGAAAGCGTTGATGGTCTGGCTGCCGGTAATGGTATCTATATTTCGACCGCGGGCGAAAGATACCTGGCTGTGGGTAAGCAGCTCCAGGTGACCGGCCATTTTACTTTTAGGCTTCCGCAGACTCTTGGCAAAACCCTGGATCTTGCCGAGATGGGGGGTAAAGAAGGTAAGAATGGTATCAGCTTCACCCAGTTTAGTCTTCCTGATGACGATGGCCTCGGTTTGATAATTACGCGGTTCCGGCATATATATATTATAACCATTTCAGCCCGGTTTGTATTGCTAGAGCTGTTTCCAGTACTTTCCTTTCCAGCCGTCCGACTCCTCGTATACGGAGAAGTCGTAACCCCAGTCGGGCGAAATCAGGCGGAGGTGCTGGGCTTCTTCGTCGGGGATATCGGCTGTACCCGGGCAGTGAATGATATAGCCTCCCTTTTTCACCACCCTTTCGAACTCACGCAGTTCCTTTTCCAGGTGCCAGCCCAGCGCGTGGGAGGTGACGAGGACATCGGCGCAGTTATCCGGTAGAGGCATGGCGTGCAGGAAACCATCGATGACGAAGATGTTGTTGAGAAAAGCCTCGAGGGCTTTATCGCGGATGAACTGCCGCAGGCGGGCGACCGGCTCGATGGCGTATACGCGACCGGCCGTACGGGCGGCTTCGAGGGTGACCCGGCCCGTGCCGGCGGCGCCGTCTACCACGACTCTACCATCCAGGGGAGTGATGATGGTGACCTCGCGGAAATCCCAGCTATGGAAGTCGAGCTTGTCGTAGGCTTCGGGGCATTTGCTGTAAACGAGCCAGTCGGCGATAGTCCAGACGAGATTATCGGAGCACTTTTTCAGCTCCTGTTCGTCTTCAGCCGGACTGTATTGTTTCAGGATGCTTTCGATAAGGTCAACCACGGAAGGGCATTTTTTAACAAGGAAGTGTTTGATAGAGGGGTACGCCCACAGGACCACGGCGAGATCGCGGTCAGCGGTGCCGGGTAGCATTTCTATCTGGAAGCTTTCCAGAAGATACAAGTCCTCAACTTCCAGGGATACGTCTTTGAAAATTTTTCTAAAAGGAGTGTAAGATGACATAAATCTCAGTCTCCTTGGGAGAAGGTGGCCGCTGGTTTTAGCCGATTTTCTCAGCGATAAAAATCATTTCCGGTGAATCATCGGAAAACGTCGACTTTTCAAAATCCCCGAACAGATCTACCACTTTGAAGCTGCTGAGTTCCAGCAGGTGCTCTATCTCGTAGCGGAAGAAATAACGCATCGGGAAGGCCTGTACCAGTCTTTCGGTTTTACCATCGGAAGAGGTAATGTAATAAATCAATTCGATATCGTTGTACTGCTCCGCACGGTGAAAGCCTGCGAACCGAGCGGTACGACGGAATGTACGTCCATCGGGCAGCTGAGTCGCGGGGTGGGATTCTTGTTCAGCCCCGTGTTCGGGACCGGCGATGAGTAACCTGAAATCGGGATTAAAAACATCGAAAACTAGGATGCCTTTCGGCGACAGGTGGCGGTGAATGCAGGCAAGGCAGGCCCTTTGCTCAGCAACGGTGACCAGGTGCTGGAAGGGACGGAAGGGTATGGTGATCAGTGAATATACCTCTCCGGTATCAAAGTTTGTCATATCACCCTGAATCAACCTGACGCGTTGTTGTACCTCTTGAGGCTGTTGGTCCAGTTTATCACGGCATTTGCTTAACATGTAAGATGAAAAGTCCAGGCCGGTGATGTCACAGCCGGCTGCGGCGGTGGGAATGAGGACACGTCCGGTCCCGCAGCCCAGTTCCAGTGTGCGACCGCCGGTTTTCCGGGAGTAATCAATAAAGAATTCCAGGTCCCGAGGACTCCGGGCTTCGTACGTCGCGTCATAGCAATCGGCGACGAATTCAATGTACTCATAACTGCCGTATTTGGTCATGGGTGGACTTCATCCTTTCATGGAGTAAATACCCATATTATATGATGTAGCTGGATCGTGTCAACAAGGGGTAAAAGCTAGGGGGCTGACGCCACCTTTAACACCATTTTTATACGTTAATATCGTTATTGTCTGGGTGAGATGCGTTCCAGGAGTATTTTTTCCACTTCAGGGTAATTTTTTCTTGATATCAGTATGATGGAGCCGAAGCCTTTCCTCTTTAAAGAGAATCGTCCCTTTGTTTTATCGGCGGTGAAGCTCTGGAAGGAGTCCCACTCGTACAGAATTCTTCTTACGCCAGCTCTTATCTGTATGCCTTCTTCATAGAGGGCAATATGATTCTTACCGGGGAATATAAAGAAAATTAGCGGTAATGCGATAAGTAGTACTATAAAATATATGGTGACATCAAAATAACCCTCATTGCCAAATACCGAATACAGAACCCAACCGAGAATCACTCCAAGAAACAATGATATGGGGGTGGATAACTTTTCGGGTATTGCCTTTTCCTCTTTGGTGACAAGGAGCGGGTTCAGTTTTTTTGTATTCGGACTCATAAACCCCTCCTGGATTATTAACCATGCAATGAAATACAGTTATACACAATATAGTGATGCAGGAAGGATATGTCAACAATAGGGGATGAGATTACCGGGCACCGTGAGAGTCAGTAAATCATGGGAGTGGTAGAATAACGACCGTAAGGCTGGTGTCTTATAGCTTGAGCAGGTCTTCCAGGGGTTCGTCAGGGTCGACGGGGCCGACGACGGCGAGGCGGAGGTCTTCAGCCACGAGCATTTCCTCAGCCAGCTGCCGAAGCTCCTCAGCGGTGATAGAATCGATTATAGAAAGAACCTGGTCGACGGTGAGGATATCATCGGTAAGGATTTCCTGTCCGCCAATCCAGCCCGACACGGAACGGCTGTCCTCGAGGCGGAGCAGGATACGCCCCTTGGAGAACTCCTTGGCTTTAATCAACTCCGATTCCGGAACAGGTTCCCGGAGACGATGCAACTCATGGAGAACGGCTTTGATAGCCACCGGCAGGTTTTTAGTGTCCACGCCGGCAGATATTGCCGTGGCACCGGTATCGAGGAGGTGCTCGGTATAGCTCTGAATACTGTAAGCCAGACCGAGGTTATCGCGAATCTCCGTAAACAAACGACTGCTCATGCCCTCGCCGAGAATTACATTGAGCAGATCAAGCTTGAAGCGGTCGGGGTGAGTAATCGACAGACCGGGCAGCGCCAGAATCATCTGCGTCTGCTCGGTATCCCGCTTTTCAATCGATACCTGCCTGCCGTTCTTTTTTCGGTACGGTAAAAACCCGGCGGGCGGCTTACTGTTTTTCCAGACTGTAGTTACTCCGGTAACTGTCTCCAGGATTTCCTCGTGACGTATGTCACCGGCCACAGACAGCACCGCGTTACAGGGCTGGTAATAACCCGCAACATAATCAAGAATCATTTCTCTTTTAATGCCCGCTACCGACTCCTTGCTGCCGGCAATATCGCGTCCCAGCGGGTGCCCGGGCCACAGGAGATCGTCGATAAGCATGACCGCACGCTGGATGGGAGAGTCCAGCGACATGTTTATCTCCTCGATGATGACCTGTCGTTCTTTTTCCACCTCGGCGGGTTCGAATAGAGAATTGAGGAGCATATCAACCATCACATCCACTGAGGTAGCGAAATGGGGCTCGGCTATCTTGCACCAGTAGACGGTCAACTCGCGGTCAGTCCCCGCGTTGACCATACCGCCGACCCCCTCGATAACGGTGCTGATGGCGGCGGCGGTGGGATGGGTGGGAGTGCCTTTAAAACAGAGGTGTTCGATAAAATGTGAGATACCGGCGCGGGCATCATCCTCGTAGCGGGAACCCGCCCCGATAAAAAAACCGATGGATACCGCCCGGGTATGGGGCATATTAGCGGTGACCAGTCTCAATCCGTTATCGAGAGTTGCTTTCTGATACAATCAACACCTGCCGCCGGTTAATTACTTGCATTTTAGGGATGTGAAATACACCGTGTCAATATTTCTATCTAATCGAGGTTTCTAAGTCGGGAGGAAAACAACAGCATCCACGTACACAGAACCGCCAGAGCAAGGGACAGACCGCCGATAGACCATACGATGCTGATAGAATCAGCCAGGATACCGCCGAAAAAGGCTCCCAGACCAGCCAGGCCGAACCCCAGCATCATAAAGCTCATGACGCGACCGCGGTAGGTGGGGTCGACGTAGTACTGTACCAGGGTGAACCCGAAAGCCGTCTGGCCCGTCTGTCCCAAACCGATAAAAATGGACAGCACCAGGGCGAGCGACCAAGAGGTATTAAAAGAGAAGGCTATCAGGGCAAGACTTAAAATGAAACCGCTGAAGAGCATAAAGATACCGCGTTTCTTGTTCGGCATGGAAGCCAGGACCAGCGACACGGCGATAGCGCCAACGCCGGAGACGGCTAAAATCAAAC
>DUFB01000080.1 GCA_011192005.1 Dehalococcoidia bacterium | reverse complement strand
CCGCCACTATCGTGTTTCTCGTTATGTGGGAAGTACATTACCTGCACCGTGCTTTTATTTATCCCTTCAGTCTGCGCGGCAGGGAACGGCGTATGCCGCTGGCGGTGGTAAGTTTCGGCTTGCTTTTCAATGTAATGAACGGTTATCTCAACGGCCGTTATATCTCTGTCTTTTCTGGGGGTTATCCGAACGAGTGGTTAACTGACCCCAGGTTCATTATCGGGGTGACGTTGTTCATCGCCGGATATGCTATCAACCGCCAGGCTGACGGTATCCTGAGAAGCCTGCGGCGACCGGATGAGTCGGGATATAAGGTAACGTCTCGGGGATTCTACCGCTGGGTGTCCTGCCCTAACTATCTCGGCGAAGTGGTTATCTGGCTGGGATGGGCGCTGGCAACCTGGTCGCTGTCGGGCCTGGCTTTCGCCGTCTGGACCATCGCCAACCTCGTACCCCGCGCCAGGGCGAACCATGGCTGGTATCGGAAAACTTTTCCTGATTATCCTGCGGAAAGAAAAGCCCTGGTGCCGGGCGTCTGGTAGGTAGAATCATTTCTTTCGGCGCGATGATTATTCGTTAATCGGTTCTACCATAATCAATGTGGCTGCTTCTTTTCCGACGGCTCTAGTCATACCGTCGGCTTCTATGGTAAGCGTACCGTCATAGGATGATTTCTCGATTACTCTGAATATCGCGCCCGGTGTCAGCCCCACACTGGTAAGGTAACGGAGGAATTCGACGTTATACTCGTTGACAACGCTCAGCACTCTGGCTAACTGGCCTGTTTCCAGTCTGGATAAAGCCATACCCTTGGTTTTTACGCTCTTTAAATCCTTGCCCGGTATGGGATTACCGTGGGGACAGGAGTCAGGATTATCTAAGAATTCTGCCAGTTTTTCTTCTACCAGGTCGGAGGTAACGTGTTCCAAGGCGCAGGCGTCGCTATAGACATCCTCCCAGCCGATATCGAGGTGCTTATTCAGGAATACCTCCCAGAGACGGTGACGGCGGGTTAGTCTGATGTAGCGCTTATTACCTTCATCGGTTAATCTGGCGCCCCCGTACGGTGTGTATTCCACCAGCCCTTTATCGGATAACCGTCTTACCATTTCGCTGACAGAGGCCAGCGAGATTCCCATACTCTGTGCTATTGCAGTGGTACTGACCGGACTCTCCGATTCCTCAAGGGTACCGATGGACTCAAGGTATTCCTCTGTTATACGCTGACTCAAGATAAGCTCCCGTAATTACATCTCTTTCCTGACAGTCTTATTATATAAAAAAGTTTAGGATATGTCAAGATAATTTCAAGGATAATCTAATATAATTATTAGGAATACCTTGACTTTTCATCGTGGGCTTTGCTATAATATATTCTAAGGGATTGTGTATGATGCTGAAATCATTAAGGGAAATGGAACCCCGCGAAAAAGGGATAATTATTAAAGTTAGCGGCGGTAAAGATATAAGACGGCGACTGCTTGATATGGGAGTGGTCAACGGGGCGGAAGTTGAGATGCAAAGGGTAGCTCCACTGGGAGACCCGGTTGAAATCAGAATAAAAGGGTATGACCTTGCCCTGCGTAGAGAAGAAGCCGCCAATATTCAGGTTGAGATAACCCGGGGGATGTTAAGTCGGGTTAAGGCCGGTGAAACAGTTACCGTAATCGCCCTTGGGGCGGGGTGGGGTTTGCAGAGGCGGCTGGCTGATATGGGGCTGACACCTGAAGTCAGGATTAAGGTTATCAGCAGCGGCAGGCCCGGCCAGGTCGTTATCGAAGTGCGTGGTTCCCGTATGGCTCTGGGACATGGTGTCGCCGCTAAAATACTGGTAGCGTACACGTAATCTATCATATGGAAAAGAAGAAGCTTACCATAGCATTGACGGGTAATCCCAATTCGGGAAAGACCACCGTTTTCAATAACCTCACCGGCACCAGGCAGCGCGTGGGTAACTGGCCGGGGGTGACCGTAGAGAAGAAGGAAGGGAATCTAAACTATAAAGATTATAGTATTAAGGTTGTTGACCTTCCCGGTGTTTACAGCCTGACCGCTTATTCGCTGGACGAGATAATCGCCAGGAATTATATCGTCGATGAGAAACCCGGTGTCGTCGTTGACGTTGTTGATGCCTCTAATCTCGAAAGAAACCTCTATCTGACCGTTCAGTTACTGGAAATGCAGACTAACCTGGTTATTTCTCTCAATATGATGGATGTAGCGGAATCGAAAGAATATCGCATTGATGTTAGCGAATTATCCCGACTCCTGGGGGCGCCAGTGGTACCTATGGTAGCCGCGCGGAACCAGGGCACTCAAGAGCTGTTACAGACTGTTATCGATGTTGCTGAGGGCAGCATCCGGGTGAAAGGTATTAATTTGAATTACGGGCATGTTGTCGAGGAGGAGATTGAGAAGCTGGAAAAGTTGATATCCGGCAGTGCTCTGGCTGACGGCTACTCTCCCCGGTGGCTCGCGGTGAAACTGCTGGAAGAGGATAAAGAAATAGAAAAAAAGATCGGGCATGCGTAGTTGTGAGTGACGGTGAAATAATCAATACCAGAAATGATAGTCTGGCGCATCTCCGGAGAATTCACGGTGATGACGCCGAGACAATGATTGCCGATGCCAGGTATGGCTTCATCAGCGGTTTGATGCAGGATGTCCTCGAGAAGCCATCGGTCGCCAAGGTAACGATGACCGATAGAATCGACCGCCTCATGCTTAACCGCTGGCTGGGTATCCCTTTATTCCTGGTTATTCTTTTCGGCGTGTTCCAGTTCACTTTTACCGTGTCCACCCCGTTGATAGACTGGATCAGCCGGGGAATGGACTGGCTGGCGGAACAGGCAGCCGTGATATCGCCGGCCTGGCTGGGCTCGCTGCTTTCCGATGGAGTTATCGGCGGCGTCGGTGCGGTTCTTACCTTTATCCCCATTATCTTCCTGCTGTATATCGCCATGTCTATCCTCGAAGATACCGGTTACCTGGCGCGGGCGGCTTTCGTGATGGACCGGCTGATGCACCGACTCGGCCTTCACGGGCGCTCTTTCGTTACGCTGATGCTGGGCTTCGGATGCAGTGTCGCCGCCATAATGTCCAGCCGTACCATTGAGAATCCCAAAGACAGGCTGGCTACTATCTTGGTTACGCCCCTGATGTCCTGTGGCGGCAGGCTTCCCATCTATGTGCTTCTAGCTGCTGCCTTCTTTACCGCCCATCAGGGACTGGTTGTCTTTGGCATGTACGCCATCGGAGTTATTCTGGCGATTCTTCTTGCCTGGCTTTTCCGCAAGAAGCTGCTTTCCGGTGAGAGCGGACACTTTGTCATGGAGTTGCCTCCTTATCGTCTCCCGACGATTACGGGTGTTCTGGCACATGCCTGGGAACATGGCAAGGCTTTCCTTATCCGGGCAGGCACCCTGATTTTCGGTGCGGTGGTAATTATCTGGTTTTTAAATTACTTTAATGTCCTGGATAATATCGGAAGGGCTATTGCCCCTGTTTTTTCCACGGCCGGATTCGGGCAATGGCAGGCGGCCGTGGCTTTGATATTCGGCGTGCTGGCTAAAGAGACGGTTGTCGGTACTTTCGGTACGCTCTTTCCCGCTACCGAAGGAACGGCGGGTTTCGGTGCGGTGCTGGGTACGGAACTCGGCTGGACGCCGCTGATTGCTTTTGCCTTTATGGCCATGGTTCTGCTTTATATCCCCTGTGTGGCTACTCTGGGTATTATTAGAAAAGAGACCGGCTCCTGGAAGTGGACATTCTTTGCATTTGGTTATACACTGGTGCTGGGTTGGCTGGTCGCTACTCTGATTTATCAGATTGGTAGCCTGTTTGCCTGAGATAAATGGTTCGTTCATGTAGTATATTAGAGATATTTTTCAGGAGGTATCTGATGACCAAGACAGATGAAAACCTGAAGATAGCTTTTGCTGATGAAAGCCAGACCAACATTGAATATCTTGCCTACGCCCATCGAGCTATTGAGGAGGGATATGTGGAAATAGCTCAGCTTTTCCGCGAGGCAGCCGGCGCTGAGGTGGTACATGCCCTGAACCATCTGAAGACGATGCGTGTCGTGAAAACCACCAGGGATAATCTGAAAGAAGCCGCCGAGGGAGAGAGCCTGCAGATAGTTTCCATGTACCCCAAATTCATCAAGGAGGCGGAAGATGAAAAAAGGGAGGAAGCTGCTGAATCTTTCCGCCTGGCTTTCGAGAGGGAGAAGCACCACCGGACGATGTTCCAGCAGGCGTTGAAGAAGCTGGACTAATGAAGGAGATTTAGTCAGATGGAATCAGATCTGGATGATAGAATAGCTACTTTGGCACAGTGGATGTACCAGTCAAAATATCTCGTCGTTTTTACCGGTGCCGGTATCAGTACTGAGTCCGGACTCCGTGATTTTCGCGGGCCTGACGGGCTGTGGACCAGGCGGGATAAAGGGCTTTCTACCCCCAGGCAGGATTTTACCAAAGCTGAACCCAATGCCGGTCATAAAGCCATTACCGAGCTTCAGAACCTGGGTAAAATGGAGTTTCTTATCTCGCAGAACGTTGATAACCTGCACCTGAGGTCGGGTATTAAACCGGAACTGCTGGCGGAGCTTCACGGGAACATGACCAAGGTTCGCTGTGAGGGGTGTGACTTTAAAATGGACCGCATCGAGGGTGAAAGCGAATGCCCATTATGCGGTGGTAAACTCGTGCCCTCGGTGGTCAATTTCGGGCAGTCTTTACCGCAGAAAGACCTCCGCGAGTCTTACGAACACTCCAAGCTGTGCGACCTCTTTGTTGTCGTCGGTTCCAGCCTGGTGGTCTACCCCGCTGCCGATATGCCCCGGATGGCGTTACAGGTCGGGGCGAAACTGGTAATCATCAACCAGGGCGAAACCCCCTACGATAACGAAGCCCACCTGCGATTCTTTGAGGCTATCGGCGAGGTACTGCCATCGGCAATCGAACAACTGAAAACCCTGATATCTAAATAGCTTTATTCTTCCTCGCGAATTTCAAGTACCTTGCTCGACCAAACTCGGTTCAGGGCTGTTTTTAATACTGACTGGCATGGTTTGGGAATATCCAGCAACGAAGGAAGTGTCGGGGTATTAAGTTTTCCCAGAAAATTACATTGCTTTTGCAATTCTCGTATTGTCGTGCGGGCACCCCCGTAGACCAGGTAGTCAAGAGATTCTTCATGGGGTTCCAGGTGTTCTCTGGCGCGCTGGCAGACCCGGGTGAAGAAGTATTCTATCTGCTTATCACGGTGCCGCTCGAAGCGGTGCGCTGAAGAACCGCCTTTCTTGTGCCTTCCGTGGATATTACCGGTACCGACCTTGCTGCTGACGATTATCTCCCCGCGGCATAAGCCGACCGCGTATGCCTCCAGGCGCACCAGCACGATGCCGATCAGGTAGTCCTTCGTCAGGAGCGATTGCAGTGGTTGTGTAGAGTATCCCTCGAATATCGATTCTTCGGTAATTGGGAAAGGTGACAAGACAACATATATGGCTTCGTCACTCCAGAAAATTACTCCTCCAGTATGTGAATGGTCTATAATCCCTGATATTTCCGGTCTTGTCTCTGCCGGCATGGATAATTCTCGCAGTGATTTCGTTATTTTAATATGGTTTGGGCGTGGCGGAATGTAAAACGTAAGACTGCTGTCGCTGGAATGCTCCTCCAACTGACTCAGGAAGTCCAGCATTTTCCGACGGCTGAAAGTGTGTTTATGAAATGTCAATGCCACGATGAAAACTCCAGCAGATTGATTATCATTTCAGGCTGACGACGGTGGCGCCGTCGCCGCCTTCGTCCCTCTCGCCGGAACGGAAGTTTTTTACTAATGGGTGTTTACTGAGATACTCCCGTACGATGTTGCGTACTGTGCCCGTGCCGATGCCGTGAATGATACGGACTTGGCTGGCACCTGACCGCACCGCGTCGTTGAGGTAGCTGTCCACTTCCGGCTCGATTTCATCGGCACGCCTGCCTCTCAGGTCCAGCTGTAAGGGGATGCTTTTTATATGAGGAAGGATTCCTGATACCGGGGTGGCTTTACCTGGTGCTTCAGTTATTTTCGCTATACCGTCGATACCGAGTCGCATTTTGGTGCGCCCCGCCTGGACATCCACCTCGCGTGTTTCCTCGGATATCGCCAGCACCGTCGCGGCCAGGCCGGCCTCCTTTATCCAGACATCATCCCCGACCTTGATTGTCTCAGGCTCGGTTTCTTGTTCATGCGATTTATACAGTTTCCAGGCTTCGCTATCGAGTTGCTGGCGTACCTCTTTCAGGGTTTCTCTGGCCTGCCCGATGCTCTCCGCCGACTTTTTCTTTCTTAGTTCGGCGGCTGCCTTCCGTATTTCCTTGTGGAGTTCGGCCGCTTCGCTCAGGATGCGGTCTCTTGCTTCTTGAGTGATATGCCGTTTGTCGGTTTCCAGGCGTGTTTGTTCTTTCTCAAGTTCGGCGTTGCGTCGGCTGAACTCGTTTTTTTCTGCTGCCAGTTCATTTAGCAATGATTCTGTTTTCTGTTTTTCCACCATGAGACTGTTAAGAAGGTTTTCCAATTCCTGGCTGCCTTCCGTAAGCATGGTTCTGGCATCATCGATAATTTCCAACGGAATACCGAGTCGGGCGGCGGTCGCCATGGCATTGCTGCCCCCCGGAATCCCCACCGTCAGCTGGTAGGTAGGTTGAAACGTAGCCGGATCGAACTCCAGCGAGGCATTCTCCATTCCATCTGTGGTATAAGCGAAGGCTTTCAGGTCGCCGTAGTGGGTTGTGGCTACGGTCATGGTCTTACGGTCGAGGAAATATCGCAGTATCGCCCGTGCCAGCGCCGAACCCTCGGCGGGGTCGGTGCTGGTACCCAGTTCATCGAGCAGCACCAGGCTGTTACTCGTGGCTCGTTTAATGATACGGACAACATTACCCATGTGCCAGCTGAAGCTGGAGAGGGTCTGCTCGATGCTCTGCTCGTCGCCGATATCGGCAAAAACGCCGTCGAAAAGCGGTAGCTGACTTTCCCCTAAAGCCGGGATGGATATGCCTGCCTGCGTCATCAGGCTGAGAAGCCCGATGGTTTTCAGCGTTACCGTTTTACCGCCGGTATTGGGCCCGGTAATCACCAGTATAGAGTAATCATGTCCGATTTCCAGGGAAAAGGGAACGGCTTTGTCCCCGAGTAAGGGATGCTTGGCATTTACCAGTTTCAGAAAGGACTGTCCGTTCTTCTTGGGCGACCTGGCTTTATCCGAGTCAATAATCACAGGTTCGGTGGCCTTTATTTTTGCCGCATATCTGGCTTTTGCCAGCACCAGGTCGAGTTCCGCCGCCAGGTAGATGCTGTTTAGAATTTCGTCGCTGTGAGCTCCCACCTCCGCGGTAAGCAGGCCCAGAATACGCTCTACCTCGCGTCTTTCCTCTATTACAAGCTCCCGCAGGGCATTTCCCAGACCCACCGTGGACGTGGGTTCCATGAAGACAGTGGCGCCCGTGTTGGAAATATCGTGCACGATTCCCCTGATGTCATGCCGGCATTCTATTTTGACGAGGATTACGTAGCGTCCTTCCCGTTCCGTGATGATATCTTCTTGGAGGACGCGTTTGCCGCGGGGCGAACGGATAATACCCTCCAATCGTTCCAGTATCTGCTCGCGGGTCTCTCTGAGCTGGCGGCGTATGTCGGCCAGGTCCGGAGAGGCAGTATCGACCACTTCTCCCGATGCATCGATACATCCCGCGATATCCCTTTCCACCTGGTTCAGTTCAACGATACCGCCGGCAATGTCCCAGAGTAGGGGAAAATCGGCGGCTGAAGCTCCAAGGTAGTGCCGGAGGTGGTGCAGCGAGCTTAACGCCCGCTGTATCTCCAGCAAGTTCTGAGGTTCCAGGACGCTCTGCAGCGACGCCATCTTCAGAGGTGCGCGTATGTCCGGGATTTCACCGACTGCAAATCCCCTATCAAGGGCAAGCAACTGGCGTGCTTCCGCTGTCTGCCGGAGTAACAGCGAAATTCGCTCGTAGTCGGTGCCCGGTTTCAGCCCCAGAGCAAGCTCACGGCTCATGATTAACCTGGTATGCTCCGCCAGTTTTTCCCTTATCCGCGGGAATTCCAGCATCTCGAGGCTTTTATCGTCCATAGTGAGTATCTCTGTTTAAATACAGGTACATTATAGCACTATACCCAACTCGTATGTGGGGGAATATTTTACCAAGTATGGATAGCCCTGATTCCGAACTGGACATCTATGTGCCTGTTCGCTAGCTGCCGGATTACCGGTTAACGGGAAGGGTAAAGGAGAAAGTGGAGCCTTTACCTAGTTCGCTTTCAACCTGGATTCTACCGCCATGTGCTTCCACCAGGCGCTTGGCGATGGTCAGACCCAGGCCGCTCCCTCCGGTAGACCTCGCCCGTGATTTATCGACGCGGTAAAAACGCTCGAAAATATAGGGAAGGTCTTCGGCACTTATTCCCTCGCCCGTATCGGTTACGCTGGTAATTATCTCGCTGACTTTCCGCTGTGCCGATACGGTAATGGTGCCTTTACTCAAAGTATGGGCTATGGCATTGGCGAGGAGATTATTCAAGACCTGCCTGGTACGCTGAGGGTCTATGTTTACCCGCGGGAGGTTACGCGGAAGACTGGCGGACAGCTTGATATTTTTAGCATTCGCCCTTGTCTGTGCCGCCGTAACGGCTTCTTTGATGAGTTTGGCAATATCTACCGATTGGTAATTAAGCTTGAGCTCTCCGGCATCGGCCAGGCTCAGCTCCTGGAGGTCATTAACGAGTCCGGAAAGCGTTGCCCCTTCCTCGCTGAGCGAGCGGATGGTTTCGGCGTCCGGTTTTATCACGCCGTCCCGTATAGCTTCAAGGTAGCCGTTCAGGTTGGAGAGAGGCGTTCTCAGTTCGTGGGCTACATCGGCAACCATATTTCGCCGCAGTTGCTCGTTATGTTCAAGGTCACTGGCCATGGTATTAAAAGATTCGGCCAGTTCACCGACCTCGCCTTCGTCATTGACATTTACTCTCTGGGAGAAATCTCCTTTACCCAGTTTCCTGGAGGCTTCCGTCAGGGCTTTTACCGGTGATAATATACGCCGTGACAGGATAAAAGTGAGTATCAGGGCCACCACCACCGCTATCAGGCCTCCCCAAATAAAGAAACGCCCAATTGAGTTAAAAGCTATCTGCATGGCGGCATTATTTACATCGGACGGTTCGGTGGTATCGACGTGCAGGGTGCCGATAAAAGCGGTCGGCCCGGGCGGATTCATTTTTCTCCCCTGGCCGCTGGTATGGTCGGCGTAAGTAGTGCCGATAAGCTCTTCTTCTGAATCAGCAACTACTATGTTGTTGGCATCCGTCAGTATGATACGGCGACCGTAAAAATCGCCCAGTTCTTCCACGTATGGCTGGATGCCTTCCCAGTCCCTGTTACCGAGATAATAAGCGGTTATCAGTCCTTCCATTCTTCTGATCTGGGAAAGGTCGATTTGTTCCCCGATGCGACCTATCTCGGCGCGGGCCGCCCGGTGAGCGAAGAAAAACGCGGCGCCGATGATAATTATGATTACCAGCCCGAAGGCTGCCAGAAGACGGAAATTAAGACTGTGTATCACCATTGGCCTCCAGAAGCTTGTAGCCGGCACCGTAGATTGTCTTTATATACTGCGGGTGGCGCGGGTCCGGTTCAAGCTTGCGGCGGAGTTTGAGGATGTGAACGTCAATGGTTCGGTCAAAACCATCGAAATCGTAGCCGAGGGCTTTTTCTATTATCTGGGCCCGGCTGAATACCCTTCCCGGTTCTTTCGCCATCGCACCGAGAATCTTGAATTCAATCGGCGTCAGATTCAGCGAGCGGTCGGCCAGACTGGCCTCATGCTTACTAAAGTCTATGGTAAGCTCCCCGTGAATGATTCTATCCGGCCCCCGCTCCCCCGGGATACGCCGCAATACTGCCCTGACCCTGGCTGCCAGTTCCCGGGGACTGAACGGCTTGGTTACGTAGTCATCGGCGCCTAAATCGAGCCCTCTCAGCCTGTCCTCGTCGGTGGTCATGGCGGTCAGCATGATAATGGGAACGTCGGACTCTTTCCTCAGGGTCCGGCAAATTTGAAGACCGTCAATACCGGGCAGCATCAGGTCCAGCACGATAAGGTCGGGATGAGCTTCCCTGGCCAGTCGCAGAGCCTCTACTCCCTCGTAAGCGGTAATAACCCGGTAGCCGTCACGGTTGAGGTAGAGTTTTACCAGTTCCACCGTTTTTTCATCATCGTCAACTACCAGTACCTTTTTACCTGCCATTTTCGAGCCCTCTGTAAGTAATATTTCTTTATCATGTTATACCATAAATGTTAAGAAATTGTTAAAATACAAGGGAGGGGGGATATCCCCCTCCCTGTGATGTATATCAGGTATCAGGTCGATTTTTACTCTGAACCGTTACCCTGCAGGCACCAGCCGGAGAAGCCTTTACCGATTCCCTTCCCGAAACCGTAGCTGAAAGCAATGACGTTACGCTTGCCCTGCTGGGTCCCGAAATTGAATCTATTGGGCAGGTCGTCCGGTTTTGATTGCAGCCATTCTTTCAATTCGTCAATCGGTAAGTCAGGCTTTGATTGCAGCCACGCTTCCAGTTCGGCGAGCTGTTCCTCAGTGAGTATTCCCTCATCGATGAGGTGCTGCCGGAACTGGTTACAAACTTGCTCCCGGCGCTCCTCGCCAGCCTGGGTGCACGCCTCTTTCAACGTATCCACATCGAGGGCTACGCCGGTCTTCTCCTGGTAGATTTCACAGACTCTTTCCAGGTAAGCAAACCGGTTGTTCTCCGATGTGGTCGTTGTTTCATCGTCTCCCGATTGTGCCATGGCTACACCACCGATAGTCCCGGCCAGGGCAACCACTGCCATCAGGGCGATTAACGCTATCTTCTTTCCTCTTTTCATGGGGTATATCCTCCTTTCTCTACAGGTAATATAACAGACGATTATTAAAATGTTATTAAAATGGATGGAAACTACGAATTGTTGTATTGAGAGTAAAGTCACAGATGTAATTTTACTTTTGGTGTATTCTTAACATATAAATAGTGGTATTACTCTATCCGGGGAGTCTGGAGAACATGACGGTAAAGACCAGGAATACGCGGAAAGCCCGCATACACGTCACGGGTATGACCTGTACCACCTGCGCGGCCAACGTAGAGAAAGCCCTGGCGGAGAAAAAGGGTGTAGCACAGGCGAAGGTCAACTTTGCCTCGGGCAATGCCTCGCTTGAGTACGACCCCGCTCAGGTGGATCTTGCTTCCATTAAAGATACTATCTCAGAGGTGGGATATGGCACTGCTGTAAAAAAATCTATATTTCCGGTCGGCGGTATGACCTGTGCCTCGTGTGTGGCGCGTGTCGAAGAAACCTTACGGAGTGTTCCCGGTGTTGTCTCGGTGAACGTAAATCTGGCTTCGGAAAAAGCCACCGTGGAATACCTGGATGACGTCGAGGTGGCTGATTTACGCCGGGCGGTGGAGGATGCCGGTTATACTCTCGGTGCTGAGGCGGAAACCTTGGAGGACGTCTCGGAGGCTTCGCAGCGCGAGACAAGGGCGGTCAAGACCAGATTTATTGTCGCCATAGTCCTGGCGGTAACTATTATGGTTTTGATGTGGGTACCCGCTTTCGCGGGCAGACCTTACCTGCTGTGGGCACTGGCGACACCGGTGCAGTTCTGGGCGGGGCTGAGGTTTTACCGGGGCGCCTGGGGTGCCCTGAAACACCGGACAGCCGATATGAACACCCTGATAGCCGTGGGTACCTCGGCGGCATATTTTTATAGCGTCGTGGCTGCGATCGCCCCCGGTATTTTCACCTCCGGAGGATTGGAAGCTCATTTTTATTTCGATACCTCGGCGATGATTATCGCCCTGATATTGCTTGGTCGTTTTCTTGAGGCCAGAGCCAGGGGCCGTACCTCGGACGCAATCAAAAAGCTTATCGGCCTGAGGCCAAAAACGGCTCTGGTTATCCGTGATGGTAAAGAATCGGAGATTCTGGTTGAAGAAGTGCTCGTTGGTGATGTGGTGGTCGTCAGACCTGGGGAGAGAATCCCCGTGGACGGCGTTATCCGCGAGGGATATTCCAGCGTGGACGAGTCGATGATAACCGGCGAAAGCATCCCCGTGGAGAAGCAGGAAGGCGATGATGTCATCGGGGCTACCATTAACAGGACAGGCAGTTTCCGCTTCGAAGCGACGAGGATAGGGAAGGACACCACCCTGGCCCGGATTGTCCGCCTTGTGGAAGAAGCCCAGGGCAGTAAAGCCCCGGTACAGCGCCTCGCCGATGTTATTGCCAACTATTTCGTACCGGTGGTTATCAGTATCGCTATAATCACGTTTATTATCTGGTATCTGGTTGGGCCGGTACCGTCGCTGACGTTTGCTTTCCTCAATTTCATCGCCGTCCTGATTATCGCCTGCCCCTGCGCGCTCGGTTTGGCCACACCCACCGCTATCATGGTCGGTACGGGCAAGGGCGCCGAGTACGGCGTGCTGATAAAAAGCGCCGGAGCGCTGGAAAGATTTTATAAGGTGGATACCATGCTCCTGGATAAAACGGGCACGCTGACCGTCGGCGAACCCGCTGTAAGTTACATCGCTCCTGTCTCTCCGTTTAAGGAAAAGGATATACTACGCCTCGCCGCGGCGGTGGAGAGCCGGTCGGAGCATCCCCTCGGTGAGGCTATCGTCAGGAAAGCCCGCGAAGAGAAGCTTAAGATAGCTTCGGCTTCACATTTTCAGGCTATACCCGGCCATGGCGCCGAGGCTGTTGTCGCCAGGAAGAAAATACTGGTGGGCAATCTGAAATTGATGCGGGACAGAAAAATATCCGTGAAGACTCTGGAACCTGATATTGAGAGTCTGCAAAACAGCGGGAAAACGGTGATGTTCCTGGCGGTGGATGGGAAGCTGGCAGGTCTGATTGCTCTGGCGGATACCCTGAAAGCCGGGGCGGGTGACCTTATAGGGGAACTGAGGAATAAGGGCATCGAGGTAGTCCTGGTTACCGGTGATAACCGGCGTACGGCGGAAGCAATCGCCCGCGAGGTTGGTATCGATAACGTTCTGGCTGAAGTCTTACCGGAGAATAAAGCATCCGAGGTAAAAAAGCTTCAGGACAATGGCAGGGTAGTGGCGATGGTTGGCGACGGTATCAATGATGCCCCCGCTCTGGCTCAGGCCGATGTCGGTATCGCCATCGGCACCGGCACCGATGTAGCCATGGAGGCGGGAGATATTACACTTATCAGCGGCGACCTTTCCGGTATTACCACCGCCATTTCACTCAGTCGCCGCACCATGAGTACCATTAAACAGAATCTTTTCTGGGCTTTCGCCTATAACACGGCTCTTATCCCGGTAGCCGCCGGCGTCCTGTACCTGGCTTTCGGCAACGGCGGTGTCCCGGCAGGACTGCAGGGTGTCCTCGGTGATTACGGCTTTCTCAATCCCATCCTGGCGGCTGCGGCCATGGCTGTCAGCTCGATAACCGTGGTCTCCAATTCCCTGAGATTGAGAAGTTTCAAACCAGTAAAGTTTACATAATAATAATGGAGGGTATTATCATGGCAATTGACCCGGTCTGCAAAATGCAGGTGGATGAAAAAAGCGCTGCCGCTACTTCGGAATACAAAGGGAAAAAGTACTATTTCTGCGCGGTAGGGTGTAAAAAGGCTTTCGATAAAGACCCGGAAAAATACCTGTCCGGGAGCAAGTAAGCTCCAGATTTACGGGTAGTACGTAGAATAGATATCAGTTATTTTTAAAGCCTTCGACCTGATTCCTGCCAGTATTTCTCTCTCAGTTCGCGCTTGAGTATCTTCCCGGCAGCGTTCTTGGGCAGGGCATCAACGAACTCTACCGACTTGGGTGATTTATACCCCGCCAGGTGCTTTTTACAGAACGCAATCAAGTCTTCGGCAGTGCACTTCGCGCCCTTCTTACAGCTGACAACGGCATGGACTTTTTCCACCCAGTAGGGGTCGGGAATGCCGATTACCGCCGCCTCGTGAATATCGGGATGGCGGTAGATAACTTCCTCGACTTCTCTGGGGAAAACGTTCTCACCACCGGTGATAATCATGTCTTTCTTGCGGTCGACGATATATACGTAGCCCTGTTCGTCGTAATACCCGATGTCTCCCGTATATAGCCAGCCGTCGATTATGGTACTGGCGGTGTCTTCGGGCTTCTTCCAGTATTCCCGCATGATATGCTTGCTCCGCACGATTATTTCCCCGAGTTCACCGGGAGCGGTATCTTCGCCTTTATCGTTAACTATCCTTACCTGTACTCCTGTATCAGGCTGGCCGGCGGAAGTGAGTATCTTCTGCTTCGGCGTTCCCAGCACGGTATGCTCTTCTCTGGGTAGATGGGTTATCGCCGGTCCGCTCTCGCTCTGACCGTAGCCCTGGCCGAAAGCCGGGCCGAAGACCTCGATGCCGCGTTTCAGCACTTCCAGTGGCATGGGTGAGCCGCCGTACCACATCATCTTCAGACTGCTGGTATCGTACTTTTTAACGTCGGGCAGGGCAAGTATCGCCACGAGGTGTGTTGGTACGATACTCATGTGGGTGGCTTTTTCATCCTGGATCAGGCGCAGCGCCTCGGCCGGGTCGAACGACTTCATGATGATATTGCATCCTCCCACATAGAGGATAGACCGGAAAATGGTATCGCCCGCGATGTGGAACAGGGGTGATACCTGGATATGACGGTCGCTGGGTTGCAGCCCCGTATTGATGATATACGTGCGTGTGTCTTCCCAGACATGATAGTTTGTATATACCGCGCCCCGTGGTACGCCGGTAGTACCGCTAGTATAGATAATATGAAGGGGGTCGTTTTCTTCTATCTCTACGTCCGGCTCTTCGGTGGGATAGGAGGTTAGCACTTCCTGGAGGCAAATCATGCCCTCGGCGGGCCCCTCCAGCGACAGGTAGTTCCTGACCGTGGGCAGCTTGGGCTTGAGTGAATTTACGGTATTTATCAATTCCGGCCCGACAAAGAGGGTATTAGCTTCGGAATAGTTGATCAGGTATTCCAGTTCCTCGGCACCCAGCCGGGGATTAAAGCGTGACAGGATGTAGCCGCCCTTCATCGCTGCCCCGTAAACGATGGCGTATTCCAGGCAGTTCCACGAGAGCAGGCCGATGGGGTCGCCCTTGTTTACCCCGAGTTCCTGCAGTGCGTGCACCAGGCTGTTTATCCTGGCATTAAACTCTCTGAAGTTTATTCTTTCATCCTGATATATGTAGGCTTCCGCCTCTGGTCTCAGTAATGAATGCCGGTGGATGATATAAGCAAATGTTCCGATTTTATATCTGGCTAATTCCTTGAGTATCTTGCCTGTTGGCATTCTGGTCCTCCATCATTGTTTGAGCTTTCACACGTTTGACTTTTCCAATTACCTAGCAACATAATGTAGTAGAATTGATATATCGCAACGGTATATTGTACCTGATTTCCATAAGACAAGGCAAACAAGAAGGAGTATGTTATGAACCAGGAGAAAATCGAACTCAGGGTGTTAAATCCCCGGGGAGAAATTGAAGCCAAGGTTGCTTCTTCCCCGAGTCCCCGTATCGCTGATTTGTCCGGGAAGAGAATCGGGCTTTATTCCAATATGAAGCAGGGTATGGATAACTTCTATACCGTCTTTGAAGAGATAATGAAAAAGAAATACCCTGAAGCAACTGCGATGAAGGTCAGCGGTGCTTTCCTCATCAGGGATGAAGACGCCGAGGCAATGGCTAAGGAAGCGGATGCCTTCGTCTACGGTGTCGGCGACTGAGGGTCCTGCACCTATGTCGGCGTGGCCGGCACGGTTAAACTGGAGAAGCTGGGTTTACCCGGCGTGTTCATGAACTGCGATACCTTCGATGATGATGCCGGTTCGGCGGCTGTCGATAACGGCATGCCCGCCGTAAGACATCATAAGATAAGCTCGGCCGAGTTTTACAAGCTCCGCGGCAGTGTTGAAACCATAAGGCCCCTGGTGGAGAAGATTTTTGATGAGCTTGTCGACGCTATAGTAACCCCTCTGACATCTGAAGAGACCGATACCTCCCAGCTTCCCCCGGATACAGACGGGCTGCCGCAACTGCTGTACATCGGTGATTCTTACGAAGAAGCTTACGAGAATTTTAACCAGAGTTATCTCGTCAAGCAGTGGGGCGACGGATTGCCCATGGTCGCCCCCACCCCCGACAGGATCAGGTGGATGCTTACGGGGACAAAGCGTTTATCGCAAGAGGTACTGGGTACCATAAATCCCAAGAATGGAACCGCCACCATCGAAAAGATAGCCATCAACGCGGTAATGGCGGGAGCCAGACCCGAGTACTTTCCTGTAATCATCTCTGTTATTGAAGCATTGACAGATAACAAATTCGATGACCTGCATGTCCTGGCTTCGGCGGGGTCGTTCGGACTGTTAATCGTGGTCGGTGGTCCTATCGGAAAAGAGCTTAACATGAACTCCGGTATCGGCTTCCTGGGGCACAGTAATCGGGCTAATAATACCATCGGCAGGGCTGTCAGGCTGGCGACGCTTAATATCGGACGCACCTGGCCCGCCAAGAATGATATGGCTCTGATCGGTCGTCTCTCGGCACATACCTTCTTCACTTTCGCTGAGAATTCTGATATGAGTCCCTGGCAACCGTACCATGCCAGCCGGGGTTTCCCGGCGGAGCAGAGCTGTGTTACGGTGGCTTCCATCCACGGCAGCGGTCCCCTGCAGCACTTCTACGGCGGCATGATTATGACTTGGACGGCGGACGGGATTCTGGACAGGATGGTTGATGACCTGCTGAGGAGCAGCCGGAGGACATTGCGAGAGTGGGGTCAGAAGGGTATGGGTGTCGTCCCCGGTTCCGGTGTCGGCGCCAACAATCACATGGTTATCCTCTTCCCGGAACTGGTGGAGGAATACAAGAAAATGGGTTACGACCAGACGAAACTGCAGGATGAAATATACCGGCGTGTCTCGGTGCCTTACGAAGACCTTACCTCCGAGGAAATTGAGGCTATCAAAACGGGCATGGAGTTAGGCGTGGTACCCCCCGAGCGCAAACTGGTCTTCGAGAAAGCTCTTCATCCCGGCGAAAAAGTCCCGCTATTGATGATGCCGGAGAACATCCACCTGTTCGTGGCTGGAGGCGCTCCGGGTTGTGCTTTCTCTTTTAATTATTACCGCGTACCTCCCTATACCCACACCGCCATTATGACCAGGCCCATTACCGGGGCTACCCTCACCAGGGCCGGTGTGTAAAGAATTTCTTTGTTAGTACCAAAGGAGTTTATCCATGCCTGACTGGGATGCCGTGATTGTTGGCGGCGGTCCGGCCGGACTTACCGCCGGAATGTATCTCTGCCGGGGCAACTGGCAGACTCTCCTCGTTGAGAAGGATATTGTCGGCGGTTATATCGTGAACGTTGAATTTATCGAGAACTATCCCGGGTTCAGCGAGGGCGTCGTCGGCTCGAAGCTGGCGGCGGAGATGAAAAACCAGGCGCTAAAGTACGGCTTGCAGATACAGCGTGATGAGGTAAATAGCTTGCAGGTTTCTCCGAGCAGTAAATACGTGACCTGTATTGACGGCACGACCTATTCGACCGCTGCCGTGATTATTGCCGGCGGTTCCACACCAAAACGGCTTGGCGTTCCCGGCGAGGAGAAGCTGATGGGCAAGGGGATTATTACCTGTGCTTTCTGCGATGGCGGGCAGTTCGCCGGCCGTGCTATGGCGGTTATCGGTGGCGGTGATTCCGGCATTACCGGGGCGCTGTACATGGCCAATATCGCTTCCAGAGTAATTCTCATCGAGGCCATGCCCGAATGCACGGCCACGGCTTTACTTCTGGAAAGGGCTGTGGCTGACGATAAGATTGAGATACGCACCGGGACACAGGTGGTATCGATTATTGGCGAAAGTGAGGTTGAAGGGATAGAGATAGTCGATAGCAAGGGTAAAAAAGAAACTCTGGATATAGGCGGTGTTCTGGTGCACGTCGGCCTCGACCCCAGGACGGACTATCTTAAGGGTGTTGTCTCCCTTGATGACGGGGGACAGGTGCTGGTCAACGAGTGGATGGAGGCCGGGATTCCGGGCGTTTACGCTGCCGGCGATATCCGCAGTGGTTCGCCGGGACAGGTCAGTACCGCCGTCGGCGACGGCGCTGCGGCCGCTATGGCCGCCCAGAGGTATCTGCAAACAAAGTCGTAATATTTGGTTCTCCTTGTATAAAAATTGCATCTATGGATAAAGACATCTATTTTCACAAAACCATAACTTACCGGGCGTACGGACACAGCCTCCGGTTTATAACGTCGCAGGAGCTTTTCAGCAGCTACGATATTGATGTCGGCACGCGCTTTCTCCTCCGCAGTATTGTCGAGGCAGGACTCGATAAATCACCGCGCATCCTCGACCTTGGCTGCGGTTACGGTCCCCTCGGTCTTTGCCTGAAGAAATTGAATCCTGCCAACGATATTCATATGGTAGACCGGGATGCACTGGCGGTGATTTATTCGCGTTATAACGCTCAAATCAACGACCTTGACGGACTGCATATCTACGGCAGCCTCGGTTATGACGATGTTACCTGTACTGATTTTGGCCTCATCGCTGCTAATATCCCCGGTAAAGCCGGCGAGCCGGTTATTTCCCATCTCCTCAGCGAAGCTGCTTATTATCTGGCGCCGGACGGTGTCGTCGCTATCGTGGTGGTCAGCCCGCTGGTGGATACGGTGGCTGCTATACTTCATGACACTCCGGGAGTAGATGTTATTAGCCGGCGGAGAAGGTCCGGTCATGCTGTTTTTCACTACCGTTTTATTGATAAGGCTCATGCCGCTGAACCCGAGCGTAATAGCATAGAACGGGGCGTTTACCAGCGGGACAATATTACCGTGCACCAGGGGAATATCGACTATACCGTGCAGACTGCTTACGGCTTACCCGAGTTCGATTCTCTCGATTATCGCAGCGAGTTGCTCATACGGGCTCTAGGTAATATCAGTCCTCCTGATGATACAAACTGCGCTGTGGTACTGAATACCGGCCAGGGCTATACGGCGGTAGCTCTCTGGAAAATCCTTCAGCTGCGTAATATCCACCTTGTCGATAGGGACTTACTGGCTTTGAGATACTCTCATCGCAATCTAATATTGAATAAATACCCCGCCGATAGGATCAGAATTACTCATGGAGTGGGCTTTGATTATGATTCCGGGGACGAACTGGACCTCTTTATCGGTGTTTTACGAGAAGAGGAGGGAAGAGAGGCAACCTTTCAAACGGTAAAACAGGCTGCCGGGAAGCTTTCTTCTCGGGGGAAGATTATCGTTGCCGCCAGTTCGACGGCGGTCACTCGACTCGTCGCTGACCTTGAATCAGCCAGCCTGCTTCGCATCACGGCACGAGAAAAGCGCCGGGGTTACGGCTGCCTGGTTCTGGAGCACCGATAAAACGAATATAAAAAACACAGTCCAGATGCTATAATCAGAAACAAACAAGTACAGCGGAAACTAAAAGATGGAGGTAATGACATGAATATCCTGATACTATCGGGGAGCCGTAACCGCGAAGGCCAGACGGCACGCGCCATCAAGGCTCTCTGTAAGGGCATCGCCGATGGCGGGGCCAGTGCCGAGACTCTTTTTCTCACCGAGTTGACCCTGGAGCGCTGTCGGCAGTGTGATGCCGATGGCTGGGGGCTCTGCCGGCGGGAGGGAAAATGTATCGTCGAGGATGATTTTCAGTTGTTGGTAAAGAAAGTGGAAGACGCCGATGTCGTCGTTATCGCCAATCCGGTCTACTTCGGCGACCAGAGTGAGAGCATGAGGGCTTTCCTTGACCGCTACCGCCGTATCACCCACCTCGCCATGATAACGGCTGGCCGTGAGCCCAGCTCTTTCCCTTCGGCAGGGGGCACTCCCGTTATTGCTATCTGCTATGCCGGCGGCAGCGGCAACGGCACCATATCGTGCTGTGCCAGCCTGGAGAAGGTCTTGCAGACCTCCGGCTTTGATGTCGTCGACATGATACCGGTCAGACGCCAGAACCTGGAAGCTAAGCTGCCCATAATAGAAATGACCGGCAGATGGCTGGCCACTAGGCCAACGTCCGGTCCGCCCTTCGTTCCGCCGATATACAAGAAGGGAGAATGAATTACGTAAGAAAGAAAGGATAATCACCTTGAAAAATGTTTTAATTGTCTATCATTCACAATCTGGGAATACTGAAGCTATGGCCAAGGCAATCGCCGAAGGTTCCAGTGCGGCCGGTGCCAGGGTTGTTTTGAAAAAAGCGGTCGATGCCGTTGATACCGATTTACTGAACTGCGATGTCGTGGCTATCGGTACGCCCAATTATTTCAGCTACATGGCTGGCATGGTCAAGGACTTCTTTGACCGTGTCTGGATAACCGTCCGCGAGAAAATGGCGGACAAACCTTACGTTGCTTTCGGTACTTACGGCGGAGGTGGACGTCAGGCTATCGATACCGTCGAACATATCTGCAACGGACTTAAAATGAAACTGGTAATGGAAAGCCTGGCTGTGCAGCGTAAGCCTACTCCGGAAAATCTTAATGCCTGCAAAGAATTCGGTAAAAAGCTGGCTACTTAATAAGGAAAGAAAAGACCCACTAGGATTAGCGGGTCTTTATATATAGAAATTATCACGGATTCCGTATTACACGTAATGATGGCACTTGACCTGGTGGTTCTCTTTAACCCTCCTCATCTCGGGTACGGCTTCCGAGCACTGTGCTGAGGCTTCGTTGCAACGGGTATGGAACCGGCAGCCGGGAGGAGGATTCAGCGGGGAAGGCATTTCTCCCTTTAATATAATCTGCTGGATTTCCTCGGTTTCATCCTCGGGCAGTACCAGCACCGATGCGGATATCAGCGCCTTGGTATAGGGATGTAGCGGATTTTGAAATATCTCTTCGGCTTCTCCGTATTCTACAATCTCCCCCAGGTACATTATGGCTACGGTATGGCTCATATAGCGCACCGTGGCCAGATTGTGCGCTATCACCAGATAACTCAGATTATGTTGCTCCTGCAGGTCTTTAAGCAGATTCATTATCTGTGCCCGGATTGATACATCCAGGGCGGAAACGGGTTCATCCAGCACTACCATGTTCGGATTTAAAGCCAGGGCTCGTGCCACGGCGATACGCTGGCGTTGCCCGCCGCTGAACTCATGCGGGTAAAGGCTGGCATGTTCGGCCTTCAGACCCACGTCATCGAGTATTTCCAGTACCTTTTCACGGATTTCCTGTTTGGTCATCTTGGTGTTCACCACGAGTGGCTCGCCTACAATGTCTCTAACCCGCATTCTCGGATTCATCGAGCTCCAGGGATTTTGCTGTACTGACTGCACGTTAGGGCGATATTGCGATTTTATCCTGGCCGCTGAGAATTTGCTCAGGTCTTCCCCTTTGTATAAGATTTTACCTGAAGTCAATTTCTCCAGGAGCAGTATCATTTTAGCTGTGGTGGTCTTGCCTGCCCCTGATTCCCCCACCAGGCTGAGTGTTCTTCCCTGTTCTACGGTAAAGGAAATTCCATCGATAGCTCTTACCCAGCCTACTGTTTTCTGAAGAAGCCCTTTTGTAACGGGGTAGTGTTTGGTAAGGTTCTGTCCTTCTAATAATACTTCTGCCATTTTATTTTACCTTCCAACAAGATACGAGATGTCCATCACCTATGTCTACCTCGGGCGGCTGCTGTTCCCGGCATTTATCCATTACCTTGTCGCAACGAGCGGCAAAACGGCAGCCGGGAGGCAGGTTCAATAGCGATGGCGGTTGCCCTTCTATTGAAAAAAGTCGCTTGTTCTTTTCCTCGAGACGGGGCACGGAATTAATCAAAGCGACTGTATACGGATGTCTGGGGTCTTTAAATATTTTACTGGTCGTGGCTGTCTCCACTATCCTACCGGCGTACATCACACCCACCCGGTGACACATCTTGGCCACGACTCCGAAGTCGTGGGTAATGAAGAGAATGCCTACGTTGGTCGTTCTCTGAATATCCTGGAATAGGGCGATGTACTGAGCCTGTATCGTCGCATCGAGGGCTGTTGTGGGCTCATCGGCAATCAGCAGGTTCGGACGGCAGGACATCGCAATAGCCCCGACTACGCGCTGCCTCATCCCTCCGCTCATCTGGAAAGGATAATCCCGAATACGCGATTCGGGCGCTGGTATCTTCAGTAGACGCAGTGCCGAAATTACCTCGTCGGTAACCTTTTCATCCCGGAGGCCCTGATGGAGCTTTATCGATTCTGCTATCTGGTTTCCTACGGTATAAACCGGATTAAGGGAAGTCATCGGGTCCTGGAGAATCATCGATATCTCCTTACCCCTTACGGCTCTCATCTCCTTCTTACTTAGTTCCAGGATATTCCTTCCGTTAAGGATAATTTTACCTCCGACGATTCTTCCAGCAGGTTCCGGCAGCAGCCGGAGAAGCGATAGACCTGTCACTGTCTTTCCACAGGCAGACTCGCCTACCAACCCGAATGTCTCCTTTTCGTCTACGTGGAAACTTACCCCATCAACAGCCTTAACCTCACCAGCTCTGGTATAGAATGATGTATGCAAATCCTCTACTTGTAATATAGTTCTGCTCATACTTGTCTCAACCTCGGATCTAATTTATCCCGGATCCAATCGCCCAGGAAATTACCTGACATCACCACGAGTCCGATAGCGACACCAGGGAACGTGGATATCCACCAGGCTCTGTCGAGCTCGGCCCTTCCATCAGAGACCATAGAGCCCCACGATGCCTGCGGAGCTGTAATACCAATGCCGATGTAGCTCAAAGCGGCTTCTGACAGAATCATCATGCCTACCTGAAGTGTCATGAGAACTATCAGCGAATTGACAACGTTAGGGAAAATATGCCTGAGCATGATACGAAACGGCGAGGCACCATTAACACGCGCCTGCGCTACGAAATCAGACTGTCTTATCCTCAAAGATTCTCCTCGAACCAGACGGGCATAGAATGCCCAACCGAGTACGGATAGAGCAAAAACGACCGTCCAGAAACCCGGCCCGACGGCGACAGCCAGCAACATAGCCAAGAGTAAACCGGGAAACGATAAAGCCACATCCACTATCCTCATGAGAAAGCCATCAACACGGCCCCCGACATAGCCGGAGAATATACCCAGCATTGTCCCGACGCCGGCGGTAATAAAGATGGCCAGTAGCGATACGCTAAGTGATACCCTGGCGCCATGGATGACACGACTTAGGATGTCCCTTCCTAGCTTATCTGTACCCAGTAAATAGTCGGATTTTCCCCCTTCTATAAAAGCGGGTGGGAGGAATTTATCCCTCGGTGCAGTCTTATTAGGATCATGCGGCGCCAGGCCGTATTGGGGAAGACCTAACCATGACAGGTTGGCAAAGATAGCGCATATGACCATCAATGTCAACACCATTACCGGTAAAATGAGCGTAAGGTTCTTCATAATCCGCGTGCCGCGTGACACGCCGGTATATTGCTTCCTGGTCTTTTCTTTGACGTTCGGTATTATACTAACCATGATTAAAATTATCTAAGACCTCTGATATCTTATTGACGGGTCAACCCAGGCATAGGCAATATCTACCAGTATGTTTATGCTTAATACGAGTACTGCCGTAAGCATGGTAATCGCCTGTACCAGTGGAAAGTCTCGTTGAAATGTCCCTTGGACTATCATAACACCCATACCCGGCCAATTGAAAATCGTTTCGGTAATTACAGCGCCGAGTACCAACCCGGGTATTAACATACCAATAGTTGTCAGCGGCGTAATCATCGCATTTCTTAAAGCATGTTTCCAGATTACGATTCTCTCGGGAAGCCCCTTGATTCTAGCCAGCTTGATGTATTCGGTGTCGAGCACGTCCAGCATGGATGAGCGTACCAGACGCATCATGCCTGGTAGCATGAAGAATACCATAGTGGCCACTGGTAATATATAATGGGCTGGAGTAGCCATACCGGCAACCGGTAACCACCCCAGATTCACGGAAAATATCAACACGGCCATGATAGCCACCCAGAAGCCAGGCAGAGCCTGGCCAAGCACAGCCAGAAACTTTACCCCCTGGTCCCAGAACGTATCGCGGTAGGTAGCCGCAGTTATCCCTAGGAAAAATGCTATCAGCATACTGATAATAAAGGAGGGGACTGTTAATTTCAGGGTATTCGGCAGCGATTCTTTAATCATGGTGGTTATCGGTTTTTGCCTGACCAGTGATTCACCGAGGTCGCCGTGTAGAACGTCATTAAAATAAATCAACAGCTGCTCGCCCCATGACTTATCCAATCCGAGGCGGGTTTTAATAGCATTATATTGTTCTTCGGTCATATTGGGGTTCGCCAGCAGTTGCATGGGATCTCCGGAGGCACGGACCAGGAAAAAGACGATGATTGTGATGCCGATGAGGGCAACAAAGGCTTGTAGAATCCTGATGATGATGAAACGCGTCATTTATGAATATCCTCAATTATCATGACGGTTTTTAATAGTCCTTATATATTCAGGATATATTAGCTGTTCTGTTTCTATCCAGCTTATATAAGGAGCATTAAATTTGTTATTATTATACCCTAACCCGTAGATGAGCACAAACTAATTCAGGTACAGTTTTGTTAGCGTTGGTTCATAGTGATAAAAATTAACTGATATTACTCGGAAACGTTAATTGTTATTCCAGAGAAATGAGTCGTGTTTTTTAAGCGAGTTCCCGGGACGAGGATTTAGACCTGCCCCGGGAA
>DUFB01000008.1 GCA_011192005.1 Dehalococcoidia bacterium | reverse complement strand
GATGCTATTATTGATAGATAATTACGATAGCTTTACCTATAATCTCTACCAGTACCTCTGTGAACTGGGCTCGGAAGTAACCGTGGCCAGGAACGATAAAATGACCATAAAAGAAATAGAAAAACTGACGCCGGAGCGCATCGTGATATCACCGGGGCCGGGTTATCCGCGTGATGCGGGGATTTCCTGCGAGGTTATCCGGCGCTTCGGGGACAATGTACCGATACTTGGTGTATGCCTGGGGCACCAATGCATCGCCGAGGTTTACGGGGGAGTAGTCGACCACGCTGGGGAAATCAAGCACGGTAAGTCGTCGCTTATTCACCACGATGGCAAAGGCGTTTTCAAGGGACTGCCCGATCCTTTCCCGGCGATACGTTACCATTCCCTGGCGGTCAGGCCAGAGACCGTGCCGGACTGCCTTGAAGTTAGCGCCAAAACAGATAATAATATCATCATGGGTTTGCGGCACAGGGAGCTGCCGGTGGAGGGGGTGCAGTTTCACCCGGAGTCGATAATGACCGGGGTGGGCAAGGATTTATTAAAGAACTTTCTGGAGATGGGTAACACAAAATGATTAGAGAAGCAATTATTACCCTGGTTTTGAAAAAATCATTAACATTCGAGCAGGCGGCGGGGGCGATGGACGAGATAATGAGCGGCGAAGCCACGCCCGCCCAGATAGGCGCCTTCCTGACCGCCCTGAATATGAAGGGAGAGACCGCCGAGGAGATTTCCGGGCTTGCCAGCGTGATGCGGGCCAGGGCCACCCCGGTAGCGACAACGAGTCCCACGATAGACGTGGTGGGGACGGGCGGCGACGGCTCCAACAGCTTTAATATTTCTACCACGGCTGCTTTCGTGGTAGCCGGGGCAGGATTCAAGGTAGCCAAGCACGGCAACCGCGCCGCTTCCAGCAAGTGCGGCAGTGCCGACGTGCTCGAGGCGCTGGGAGTGAAAATAGAGCTTCCGCCCGAGGCCGTTTCCGAGTGCATCGACAGCGTGGGCATAGGCTTCATGTTCGCTCCGGCATTCCACCCGGCCATGAAGTACGTCGCTAACCCCCGCCGGGAAATCGGGATACGCACCGTGTTCAATATACTGGGTCCACTGACCAATCCCGCCCACGCCGAGCACGTGCTGCTGGGTGTTCCCAGCGAGACCCTGGGCAACAAGATTGCGGCGGTACTGCACCGCCTGAGCACCCGTCACTCGCTGGTGGTGCACAGCAGGGATGGTATGGATGAGATATCCATCAGCGGGCCTTCGGTAATATGGGACGTCAGTGACGAGCCCCTGTCCGAGCCGTATGAGGTTTTTCCTTACCATTTCGGCTTCCAGAAAGCGCCTCAGGATGAGCTGCGGGGCGGTACTCCCAAAGAAAACGCGGCGGTGTTGCGTCGCATTCTGGGTGGTGAAAAAAGCGTACTGCGTAATGTTATCGTAATGAATGCCGCCGCCGCCCTGGTGGCGGGAAATCTTACGGAAGACCTTAAAGAAGCCGCCCATATCGCCGAGGATGCAATCGACAGCGGACGGGCTGCCGAGAAACTTAATAAACTCATCGAAAAAAGCCAGAAACTAGGATAATCATGTACGCCAGATTAATACAACAGATAATATCTGAAAAGAGGCGTGAAATCGAGGGGCTCAACAGGAGCCTGCCGATAGCCATGCTTGAGGAGAGGATTGCCAAGCGGAAAGCCCCGCGTGATTTCCTGCGGGCTATCAGCCAGGAAAAGATGCAGCTTATCGCCGAGGTCAAGAAAGCATCTCCCTCAAAAGGAGTACTCTGTCCTGACCTCGACCCGGTAGCCCTGGGGAGAAGCTATGCCGAAAACGGAGCGGCGGCGATATCGGTTCTGACCGAGGCAAATCACTTCCAGGGCAGCCTCGAATATATGTCAGTAATCAAGGATAAAGTCAACATACCGCTCCTGCGGAAGGATTTCATCTTCGACGAATACCAGATATACGAATCCGCCGCCTTTGGTGCCGACGCCCTGCTGCTGATAGCGGCTATCCTGAGTCACGAACAACTATCCATACTGCTCCAGTTAAGTCACAAGCTGGGCATGGACTGCCTGGTAGAAGTCCACGATGAAACCGAGCTGGAGGAGGCGATACAAACCAAGACGAAAATAATAGGTATAAATAACCGCGACCTCAACACATTCGAGGTGGATATCAACACCACCAGAAAACTTATTCCCCTCGTTCCCGTGGGAACATCGGTGGTAAGCGAGAGCGGCATAAAAACCCGGGAAGACATTATAACGATGATGGAATGCGGTGTGAATGCCGTGCTGATAGGAGAAGCCCTGGTCACCGCCGAAAATATACCCGACAAGATAAAGGAGTTAATGGGATGACACACATCAAAATCTGCGGAATAAAAGAAGAGACCCACGCGATAGCTCTTACCAAGGCCGGCGTAGAGTTTATGGGGATGGTGTTCGCGACCAGTCCGAGGCAGGTGACCTCCTTTTACGCGAAGAAGATAATAGAGCTACTGCGTAAAAATAAGAACTCCACCGAAGTTGTCGGGGTATTTGTAAACACAGAGGTTGGCAAGATAAACAGAATAGCCGAACAGTGCGGTCTCGACTGGGTACAGCTGAGCGGGGACGAGCCCTGGGAGTTATGCCGCGAACTTAACAGGCCGGTAATCAAGGTAATCCGGGTAAGTAAAAACTACAAACCGGAGAAAATCATCGCCGACCTATCCTACGGAGAAAAGATACTCGCCAAACAAAAGCACCTCTATCTCATTGACTCCAATTCTCCGGACAGGTTCGGCGGAACGGGCCAGACCTTCAACTGGAAGCTAGCGCGCCCTATCGCGGAAAGATTCCCGGTGATTATCGCGGGAGGGCTAACCCCGGAAAATGTACGTGAAGCGATTCATACTATCGAGCCCTGGGGTGTGGACGTATCCACGGGGGTGGAAACCAAAGGCACCAAAGACCTTGGTAAAATTAGAAAATTTATCAACGCCGTAAGAGACGTGGATGGCGAGAAACATTAGGATTATTTAGATGAAGTCGGCACTAGTGGAAGGAGAAGGAGAGAAAATTGCTACCGGATAGTCGGGGATACTTCGGGGAATACGGCGGCAAGTTCGTACCGGAAACGCTGATGCCGGCGCTCAGCGAACTTGAAAGCGCCTACGCCGAAGCCGTCGCCGACCGTAGATTTCAGCAGGAATTCAAGAGACTCTGCCGGGACTATATCGGCCGTCCAACGCCGCTTTATCACGCGCAGAAACTGTCCGAGAAAACGGGCGGAGCCACCATTCTACTGAAGCGCGAAGACCTGGCACATACCGGTGCGCACAAGATTAATAACGCACTGGGGCAGGGATTGCTTGCCAGGTGTATGGGCAAGACCAGGATAATCGCCGAAACAGGAGCGGGCCAGCATGGCGTGGCTGCGGCAACAGTGTGTGCCATGCTGGGAATCGAGTGCATCGTCTACATGGGTACCGAGGACATACGGCGACAGGCATCCAACGTTTACCGCATGAAACTCATGGGTGCCGAGGTACGACCGGTTACATCGGGCAGCCGCACGCTGAAAGACGCCATCAACGAAGCCATCAGGGACTGGGTAAGCAACGTGGGTAACACACATTATCTGCTCGGGTCGGTGGTGGGGCCGCATCCCTACCCCATGATTGTCCGCGATTTTCAATCGATAATCGGAAGAGAGACACGAGAACAGGTCATGGCGGATTACCGGCGTCTGCCGGACTACCTCGTGGCGTGCGTGGGCGGGGGCAGCAACAGCATCGGGCTGTTTCATCCCTTCTTCGACGATGAGAACGTTAAATTCGTCGGCGTGGAAGCAGGTGGTACAGGTATAGCCAGCGGTCATCACTCCGCGACACTGGTGACCGGCAGGACGGGAGTGTTACACGGAACGAAGTCATATCTGATGGAAGACGAGCACGGCCAGATAATGGAAACACGGAGCATCGCGCCGGGACTCGACTACCCGGGCGTGGGTCCCGAGCACAGTTTTTATAAAGACATCGGCAGGGCTTCTTACGTAACGGTCGATGACGCACAGGCACTGGAGGGCTTTAGGCTGCTTTGCGAGACCGAGGGGATTATTCCCGCGCTGGAATCAGCCCACGCCATCTACCACGCCGCTAAGATAGCGGCCGAACTCGACCGGGAGAAGCTAATCATCGTCAACCTGTCGGGGCGGGGGGATAAAGACCTGGATATCGTTAACGATGCCCTGGGAATATCAATATGAAAAATATTGCATCCGTTTTCAAACAAAACCATAAAGCGCTCATCGGTTATATCACGGCAGGCTACCCGGATATCGCCGCTACGCCGAAAATCGCGGCGGTGCTGGCGGAAAACGGTTGCGACATCATCGAGCTGGGGATTCCCTTCTCCGACCCGCTGGCCGACGGCGCCACCATACAGAAATCAAGTCACCAGGCGCTACTGAAAGGCACGACGCCGAAAGCCTGCCTAGAGACAGCCGCCACCATACGAAAAAGCATCGATATTCCGCTGGTTTTCATGACCTATTACAATCCCGTATTGAACTACGGTCTCGAAGCTTTCTGCCGGGACTGTACCCGGGCCGGGATAATCGCATTAATCGTCCCCGATTTGCCGCCGGAAGAAGGCATCGAGTTGGGGGAAATAACCGATAAACATGGAATGGATTTAATATATCTGCTGGCTCCTAACAGCACGCCGGAACGCATCAAAGCCGTTGCTGAAAAATCGCGCGGTTTCATCTATCTCGTATCCCTCACCGGTGTCACCGGAGCCAGAGACAGTTTGCCACCGGAACTTGAAGATTTTATTAAAAGAGTACGGGCCAGAGCCAGACTGCCGTTATGTGTCGGTTTCGGGATATCAACCCCAGAGCACGCCCGACGTATTGGGTCGATTGCCGACGGCGTTATCGTGGGGAGTCGTATCATTGATCTGATTGATGAAGACAGCACCTTCTCTTCACTGAAATCGTTCGTATCAGGTCTGCGTAATGCTCTCGATTCAAATGGAAAGATATAACCCCAAACAAAAAATACAAGGAGGTCAACATGGAGAATCATAAGTTCGTGCTCGGTGAAAAGGATTTACCGAAGCAGTGGTATAACATCCAGGCAGACCTGCCGGAACCATTACCGCCATACCTGCATCCGGGCACAAAGCAACCACTGGGACCGGCCGACCTAGCGCCGCTGTTCCCGATGGAGCTCATCAAACAGGAGGTGAGTCAGGAACGCTACATCGACATACCGGAAGAGGTGCGGGATGTGTATAAGCTATGGCGACCGACCATCATGCACCGGGCGTACCGCCTGGAAAAAGCACTGGACACGCCGGCCAAGATTTACTACAAGTACGAAGGGACCAGCCCGCCCGGAAGCCACAAGCCAAACACGGCCGTAGCCCAGGCCTATTACAATAAAATGGAAGGTACCAAACGCATTACCACGGAAACCGGCGCCGGACAATGGGGAAGTTCGCTGGCCTTCGCCTGCAAGCTCTTCGACATTGAATGCAAGGTGTACATGGTAAAGGTAAGCTACAACCAGAAACCATACCGGCGTATCATGATGGAGACCTGGGGTGCCACCTGCGTGCCGAGTCCGAGTCCCGATACCAAAGCCGGTCGCGATATGCTGGAGAAAGACCCCGATTGCCCAGGTAGTCTGGGGCTGGCCATCAGCGAGGCGGTAGAAGACGCCGTCATGCGCGACGATACCCATTACTCGCTGGGCAGCGTGCTCAACCACGTGCTGATGCACCAGACGGTCATCGGACAGGAATCAATGAAACAGATGGAGATGGCGGGTGAATACCCCGATATAATCGTCGGCTGCATCGGCGGAGGCTCTAACTTCGCCGGCATGTACCTGCCGTTCGTCAGAGACAAAATCGTCGGTAAGAGACCCAACCTGCGGATAATCAATGTCGAGCCGGAAAGCTGCCCGACGGTAACCAAGGGCCTTTATGCCTACGACTACGGTGACGTGGCGGGAATGGCACCCATTGCCAAGATGTTCACGCTGGGCCATACCTTCATGCCGCCACCGGTACACGCGGGAGGACTGCGTTACCACGGCATGGCGCCGATAATCTGCCACCTGCACAGACTCGGCTTTGTCGAAGCCAGGGCCGTGCCACAGCTGGCTACCTTCGAAGCGGGGGTGACGTTCGCACGCTCCGAGGGCATCATCAGCGCCCCTGAGACCAACCACGCTATCAGGGTTACCATAGACGAAGCCCTCAAGTGTAAAGAAGAAGGCAAGTCAAAGGTCATCCTGCTGGCCCACAGTGGTCACGGGCACTTCGACATGGCAGCTTACGAGTCCTATCTCTCCGGCAAGCTCCAGGACTACGCCTATCCGGAGGACATGGTAAAGGAAGCGTTAAAACTGTTGCCGGAAATCCCGGCTTAGATAAAGAGATATATCACCAGTATCAAAGACTAGTCAGCCCCCTCCAGGCGGTGCAGGGAGGGGGTTGACTTTTGTTAATATTGTTTTAATAATTTAAATATAGACTATAAATATACGACCGGTTATGATGAAGAAAAAATACGCGATTGCGATTATTTCCCTTGCCCTGATATTCACAATAATATTATCGTCGCTGATGGGTTGCGTCGAGCTTACCGGCTCCAGCACAACAACCCAACCACCGATTACTCCCAACCCGATAAATCCCTCCTGGACACCACCCACTACCTGCAGCGGAACCGACGAACTGCCCAGTATCGCCGATGTGGTCGCCAGGGTTAAACCGGCGGTGGTATCCATAAACACCGAGAGTGTAGGCCAGAACATATTCGGTACTTTCACACAGGAGGGAGCCGGTTCGGGGTGGATTATCGACGAAAACGGCATCATCGTTACCAACAATCACGTCGTCGAAGACGCCAACGCCATTACGGTAACCCTCGATGACGGGCGCGTTTTCTCGGTCGACCCTGGCTCCATACGCACCGACACCCTGAACGATCTGGCGATATTCAGCATCAATGCCAGCGACCTGCCAACCCTCAGTATAGGTACCTCATCACAACTGAGAGTAGGCGACTGGGTAATAGCCGTCGGGAATGCGCTGGGACTGGGCATCAGGGCAACGGAGGGAATAGTAAGTCGACTGGGAGTTACCATACCCTTTGACCAGAGCCAGACGCTTTACGACTTGTTGGAAACGACGGCGGTGATTAATCCCGGGAACAGCGGCGGCCCGCTGGTGAACCTATCGGGAGAGGTTATCGGAATCACCAGCGCCAAGATAGCCCAGACAGGAGTCGAGGGGATGGGCTACGCCATAAGCATCGACATTGCCATGCCAATAATCGAGCAACTGGTGAATAACGGATACGTGATAAGGCCGTGGCTTGGCGTGAGTGTAACCGCACTAACACCGTCGGTGATAGCGGCGGTGGACATGGACCCGTCACTCGACTGGGATATCGAGGTGGAAAAAGGCATACTCGTCGTTCAGGTGTCAGCAGGCAGCCCCGCCGAAAAAGCCGGGCTCAAACCGGGCGATGTAATCGTCAGTCTGGGAGGTGAAGAGGTTGTCACCGACCAGAGATTCATGCAGGTACTGCACCAGTCAACCATAGGTGAGGCGATGGAGATTACCTACTTCCATGGCGCTGAAGAACACAAGACCGCGATAACGCCAAGCGAGAGCCCGCGCCCGGAGTAAAGCTTTATCCCGCCTTCTTTACCGCCAGCGCTACTGTATAGCCACTAACCTTATACGTTTCTTTAGCGTCGACATCATCTGGAATGCCATCTTCGAGGTTCAGCGCGAGCGTCTCCTGCATGACGTAGTCAGCGAAAGACGACAGGGACTGCATGATAAAGGCATCCGCCTCGTAATAGACGTGAATATGGTCGGCGATTTCATAGCCGGCCGAGCGGCGCATATTCTGCACGCGATGGACGATTTCCCGGGCCATGCCCTCGGCTTCGAGTTCCACAGTGATGGCAGTTGACACCGCCACGCTGTTATTCGCCTCGGTAACAACTGCATAGCCCGAGCTTTCTTTAGCGGCGACCACCTGCGGTGAGTCGTAATACAGCTCTTTGACATTCAATTCTTCGAGTATCAGGGGCGTTACCCTTTCCAGCGCCCTCTTTTCCCAGTCGGTACTGACGCCGACATAAACATCTTCAAGGGGCTGCCTGACCTTGATGCCCGCCTTGCTCCGGGCAGCTCTGCCGAGGCTGGAAACCCTCATGGCAAGCCGGTTATCATCCGAAAGCTGTTTGTCTATTTTACTCTCGTCAGCAACGGAATAATCGGTGAGATGGACGCTTTCCGGCACAGAAGGAAATACCGACTTCACCAAGTTCTGATATATCTCCTCGGCGAGGAAAGGGGTAAAAGGTGCCAGTAATTTGGAGATAGTGACCAGACAGTGATAGAGCGTGTGATACGCCGAGAGCTTGTCGGCGTCGTTTTCACTCTTCCAGAAGCGGCGGCGACTGCGCCTGACATACCAGTTGGAAAGCCTGTCGACGAATGCCTCTATTTTCCTGCCGGCATCGGTCGGGTTATATCCTACCAGATTGGAGTCCACCTCCATGATAAGCTGGTTGAGCTCGGAGATTATCCACCTGTCGAGCTCGTAATCCGATGATAAATCGATTTCCTCTCCAGGCCGGTAATTATCGATATTGGCGTAGAGGACAAAGAAGGAATAGACATTCCAGAGGGTCGAGAGAAAACGGCGGGATATCTCGGCGACCTGTCTGGTAGCGAACCTTTTAACAACGCCCGGATGAGTTGCCGTGAAGAAATACCAGCGCAAGGCATCAGCGCCATATTGTCCGACCACATCAGCCGGCTCTACCACATTACGCCGACTCTTGCTCATTTTCTTACCCTGAGCATCCAGAATAAGCTCCAGGCACATGCAGTTTTTATAAACAGGTCGATTAAACAGCAGCGTCGAGATGGCATGGAGACTGTAGAACCAGCCGCGGGTCTGGTCGACCGCCTCACAGATAAAATCGGCCTGGCCAACCTCGTTATCAAAAAGCTCGCGATTCTCGTACGGATAATGCAATTGCGCGAAAGGCATGGCTCCAGAATCAAACCAACAGTCCATCACCTCGGGTGTACGCTGCATCTTACCACCACACTTTTCACATGAGAAATAAATCTCGTCCATATAAGGACGGTGCAAGTCCATGGGCTCCCTGAATCCGGTAAATCCGGGCTTATTTTTCAACTCATCAACACTGCCGACACACTCCATAGCGCCGCATTCCTCACAACGCCATACCGGCAGCGGCGTGCCCCAGTAACGCTCCCGCGAGAAAGCCCAGTCGATATTGTTCTGAAGCCAATCGCCGAAACGCCCGTTCTTAATGTGCTCAGGATACCAGTTTATCTCCTGGTTACCGGATATCATGGCATCTTTGACAGCAGTGGTACGGATATACCAGGTCTGCTTGGCATAATAGAGCAAGGGCGCCTCGCACCGCCAGCAGAAGGGATAGGTATGCTTGATGGTACCGCTGCGGAACATCAGTCCGCGCGACTGTAAATCCGCGATGATATCCTCATCAGCGTCCTTGACGAATTTGCCAGCAAAGGTGTAGGTGCCGGTGTTATTGCCCTGTAAATCGACCTGCTGGACGAAATCCAGTCCCCATTCCTTGCCCGCTTCGTGGTCGACCTCACCGTAGGCTGGGGCGATATGAACGATACCGGTACCATCTTCAAGAGTAACAAAATCGCCACTGATAACCCGATAGTTGAGATTCATATCCGGTTCCTGCGCCGATAAAGAGCCATCATCCTGGAATCTAAGTCGTTCAACTCCGAATTCATGGGGATTGTACAGCGGTCGGTATAAAATACCTACCAGTTTACTTCCTGGCACTATATTCACTTCCTGATAACCTTCCATATCTACCACGCCCGCCAGAACAGCCGCCATAACTAGATATTCATCGTCGCCTTCGAGCAAAACATATTCGGCATCCGGAGCGACGGCCAGGGCGGTATTACCAGGAAGAGTCCAGGGAGTGGTCGTCCAGGCCAGTAGATAAACGGGTTTATCCTCAGGCAATCCGGCCGAAGAACCGCCGGTGACCTCAAACTTTATGTAAACAGACGGGTCTTCGGTGTCATCCTCATAACCGAGGGCAACTTCATGAGAGCTCAGGGTAGTGCCACATCGGGGACAATGAGGCGTGACCTTGTAGCCCTGGTAAATCAGGCCCTTATCCCATATCTGCTTGATTGCCCACCAGACCGACTCGATGTAGGTGTTATCCATGGTCTTGTAGGCATTATCCAGGTCCACCCAGTAAGCGATACGCTCCGTCAGAATGTTCCATTCCTCAAGGTATTTGAACACGCTTTCGCGGCAGCGTTTATTGAATTCTTCCACTCCGTAATTTTCAATCTGGTCTTTGCCGGAGAATCCCAGCTGCCTCTCGACTTCCAGTTCCACCGGCAGGCCCTGAGTGTCCCATCCCGCAATGCGGGGCACATAGTAACCCTTCATTACTTTATAACGTACGATAATATCTTTGAACGCCCTGGCCAGCACATGATGGATACCCGGACTGCCGTTGGCGAAGGGCGGGCCTTCATAAAAAGTGAAGCGTGTGCCGTCTTTTCTTGCTTCGATGCTTTTTTCGAAGATTTTATTATCTTTCCAAAAAGCCAGCACTTTCTCCTCAAGTTGAGGGAAACTCACCCTGCTCTCTACCGGTTTAAACATAGCATCCTCCCGTATATATAATAAAAAAGCCCCGTCCCAAGGGACGAGACTTCATTAAGTTCCCGCGGTACCACCCTATTTCCCCGAAATAAACCGGGGCTCTCATCAGGGGCACGAATCATACCCCCGTCACTGATAACGGTCGACGAAACCGTCCAAGCCTACTGACCCGGAATGAACCCGGGGCTTTCGGTTAGAAGCTCGGGAGTGATTTTCAGGGAGGAGAACATATCCGCTTTCACCGCACCGGACTCGCTGACTATTCTTTTTCTCCCTTACTCTTCTCCTTCACCGCCTTTAACAGATAAATGATAACACAGACCGGGGAAAATGGCAATAGTTTATGTAATATTAGAGAAGAAAGTAGGTAATTATTCGCTTCTATGTTACGGGTTTGATAACGACTTTTCGGTTCATACCGACACCGGTACTCTCGGTAAAGACATCGTTTCTATCGGCGAGCGCCAGGTGTACGATACGGCGCTCGAAGGCTGACATTGGCTCCATGCTGAAAGGTATCTTTCTGGTTTTTACCTGGTCGGCTAGTCGAACGGCCAGAGCCCGCAAGCCTTCACAGCGACGCTGTTTATAGCCTTCAACATCGATGACTACGGGGATTTTAATATCCATCTTGTGAGCCATGATAATCCTGACGATATGCTGCAACGAAGCCATCGTCTGCCCGCGGCGACCGATTAAAATACCCAGATCATCGCCTTCAATATTGAGTCCGATAGAAGTGGTAATACCTTCATCGGTATTTACGGAAAATTCTTCCGAAGGCGTCACCCGCGCCTCGATAACCATGAGCTCGAGGAGCTTCTCCAGTATCTCTCTGGCAGCTTCATACATTTCATCCTGGGCAATTATCTGATTCATGATAACATCGGCCTCATCACTATCAGGATTTGTCAACTTTCTAGTATCCTTCAAACTATATTATTTTCTCTTGCGGTGCTTTTCACGGTCCTTACCGGGAAGGTAACGGTTCTTGGACGGTTGTTGCTGCTGCTCGGTGATAACGATATCAGCACCCACTTCATCCGTGGACTTTCTCTCCGCCGACGATATCAGGTCGACGTACTTTTTATCCCTGCCGCCTTCATCCGTTTTCGGTTTCCGGCTTAAGCCGCCCCAACCGGCAAGTTTATATTGTATTATGATTCTAATAATGCTGTTAGTTACCCAGTACAGCGGTAAACCGGCGGGGAAGGATATGGAGATAAGGGTGAACATCATGGGGAACAGCCATAACATCATCTGGCTCTGCTGGGCCTGTCGGGGGTCAGTGGAGGGTGCCTGAGCCATCTTCTGCTGCACCCACTGGGTAATACCGACAAATATTGCCAGTATAAAATTGGGTTCCGCCAGATTGAGACCGAGGAAGCTCCGGCTTAACGGCAAAGCGTTAAAGACTGCCTCCCAGTGATAGAGGTATGAAGACAGATTAAGCAGACCTTCGGGGGCTATAGCCATAGCGAGCATAATTGACTGATATAGCGCTATCCAGACGGGGAGCTGAATGACAAAGGTAAGCAGGCAACCAGCCGGCTTGATACCGGTCTCCTTATAAAGCGCCATCTGCTCCTGAGCCAGTTTCTGCTTGTCCTTGGCGTGTTTCTTCTGCAACTCAGCCAGCTTGGGCTGGAGGTCCATCATCTTCTTGGAGGAACGAATCTGACTCAGGGTCAGCGGCAGCATGGCGAGGTTGATAACAATCGTCAGGATGATGATAGATACGCCGAAATTACCACCGAAGACGCTGGCAATCACGATAAGGCAGTTAATCAGCGGCTGTTGAATTATGAGTTCCCAGGGATTCAATAAAACTTACCTCATTCACCAAATGATAAAACAAGACTACTCAAGATTGCTCCGGTCTCGGCGTTTACTCTACGCAGCAGCAGGTCCGACGTATGGATATAGATTACCCCATCGTGAATAGCGAGGGGTCCGTTTATTTCCACCTTACCCTCATCAATGACAGCTAGCTGTCTCAGGCTATTTTGAGCGGTATTGATGGAATATATGGCTCCTTCCCGGGTGCAGAAGATAACATTATCATCATGCATAACGGGGTCAGAAGCCAGGGGTTCTTCCAGGTCAAACTCGTTAAGTTTACTCCCGGTTGCCGCATCGAGGACGTACACTTTGCCATCGAGGCAAGCAGCGTATATCTTGCCATCATGAAGCAACGGCTTAGCCCAGAACCAGTTTTCTGCCATAAATTTCCATTTTAGAGTGCCATCGGCGGCGTTAAGGGCATAAAGATACCTGTCGTGAGAGCCGATGTACACGGTACCATCCACGACCAGTGGGGTGGCGGTTACCGCGCCTTCAGTCGGGAATACCCATTTCCGGGAACCGTCAGCGGTATTAAAGGCATAAAATACCTTATTGGTGGAGCCGATATACATCGTGCCGTCGGCGATAGCGGGAGTAGCCCATATCTTGTCCCTTTTATAATCTTCACTTCTTGTGTCAGCCTCCCAGAGAAAATCGCCCGTTTCAGCATCCAGAGCGTAAACATATCCATCAGAGCCGCCAAAATATAATCTGCCATCAGAAACAACCACGCCGCCCACAATCGGTTCCAGATAACCTTCGCGTGGATATACCCATCTCGTGGCCAGATTCTCTTTGTTATAGGCATATACCTTGCCGTTGTACCCGGCAATATATACCAGTTCGTCAGTGAAATATGGCGTACCGTAGATAGCCACACCAGCCCCACCAGCACAGCCACCACCAGCGGGTATGCATCCAAACAGTCCCCCACCAGAGCTTCCCGCCGATATTTTTTCAGCCGATAGACGGCTTTCATCGGTCAAGTTAAAAGCGACAAGTCTGCCTTCTTGAGTACCCAAATAAATGGTATCATCAGATACCACCCCCCCGGACCAGCCGATAGCGGTAAGACCTTTAACACAACCAAAGCCGATTGCCCCGATCACCAGAAGGAGAACAGTAACGGCAAATATCTTCCCGGTAAGTGATAGCCTTCTTTTTTTACGAGATATTTGGTTCATCAATACCTTATTATTATCTATTTGTTGGGCACGGGGTCATAACCGCCCGGATTAAAGGGATGGCAACGTGAGATACGCCTGATACCAAGATATATTCCCCGGAAAATGCCGAATTTTTGAATGGCTTCGAAGGTGTACTGAGAGCATGTCGGTGAAAAACGACAGGCTGGTGGCATGACTTTAGAGACGGTACCCTGATATAGTTTAATCAGTTTTAGAGCTACTGCCCTCATATTCCCCCGCTAACAGTCCAGCACGAAGCAAGATATCTTCCGCCGTCTTTTTTATTTCAGAGTATTTAGCTTCTGCTGCCGAGGCACGAGCAATGACAACGATGTCAAATCCCGGGTGTAACGTTATTTTTCCTAAAATCTCCCTGACTCTACGCTTAACTTTATTGCGTACCACTGCCTTACCGACATTACGGCTAACCACAATACCACACCGGGAAAAATCAAGTCCGTTGGGTAAAATCCTGAAAACCAGTTCTTTACCTGCCTGATAATTCCCGTTATGATAAACAGCTTCGTACTGTTTGTTTTTAGTTAAATACTGTTCTCCCCTCACAACTACCGCCCATAACCATTATCCAACTAATATCAGACAACAGTCAATTTCTTTCGGCCTTTAAGTCTTCTTGCCTTCAGTATTTCTCTACCGCCACGCGTGCTAGTCCTGGCCCTGAAGCCATGCTCACGCTTTCTCGGCAGCTTCTTCGGTTGGTAGGTTCTTTTCGGCACTGTATTCCCCAATATCTAAATGACCATATCATATGGTCGATTAATAACAGAGACAAATGATATAAGAATAATCAGCTCTTTATACCAACGCCTCCGGTCTTCCGTATATGTTCCGCCATATACGGGAGTAAAGCAATGTGCCGGGCCCTTTTAATGGAAATAGCCAGACGCCTCTGATGCTTGGCGCAGGCACCGCTTTTCCGGCGAGGCGCTATTTTACCCCTATCCGAAACATAAGGTCGCAATACGGCAGCGTCCTTATAGTCTATATTTTCTATCTTATCACGACAAAATAAACAAACCTTGCGTTTTGGTATGTATTTAGACCTTCCCGGCCTACGGCTTCTGTAGTCTTTTGATTGTACCATCCTGTCCTCTGAATTATTCTTTTAATATCGGTTTACGAACTAGAAAGGCAGGTCTTCCGGTTCCAGTTCGGCAATAACGTTTTCGTCAATCCTGTCATCCATCTTTTCATCCGTCATCGATGCCGATCCACGTTTCTCCAGGAAAATCACCCTGCTGGCAATCACCTCAATCCGCGAATGCTGCTGCCCGTCCTGTCCTTCCCAGTTCCTGGTATGGATTCTACCTTCGACATAGACCAGACGGCCTTTCGCCAGGAACTGATTACACTGTTCCGCCAGTCTATTCCAGGCCACCACATTAAACCATTCTGTTTCCTGCCGTCTTTCTCCCTCCGATGAGGTATAGAGCCAGTTGGTGGCCACAGAAAAAGACGTTACCGGCTTGCCATTAGGAGTGAAACGCATTTCCGGTTCGTTGCCGACATTTCCGATAATCGTTAACTTGTTGAGACTGGGCATTGTTACTTCACCTCCCCGATACATCTCAGGCGCCAGACAATCCTATGGTCTTTTCAACTCACTTTAATCAATAAATGCCGCAGAATATCCTCGGATATCTTTAAATTCGCATCCAGTTCTTTACAATGCGTCGGACTTAATGTGAACCTGGTAAGTACGTAACTCCCCTCTAAAAAATGCTTGATAGGGTAAGCAAGTTTCTTCTTACCCCATCTCTCTACTTCAGAGATAGTGCCGTTATTATTGCTGATAAACTGGCTGACACCGTCTATTCTACTCTCGATACTATCTTCTTCAAGTTCAGGCTTGATAATATATACCAGTTCGTAATCCTGGGATTTCGTTTCCCGTTTTTCGATCGTCTGTTTTTTCTTCGCTGCCATATAATTTCCTGTGTAATTTTACGCTATTATACCATAATACAATAGTATAAACAACAAATCCGCAACCTTCCTTTTTTAGCATACCACATATGATATATCCTGTGGACAATTATTCTTGACACGATAATCACCCTTTGCTAGACTCTATCTGTAAGCAGCGCCTGAATATAACGCCTGATTGATACCCGAAGTTATCCTGTACGGCCCCGTGGTGTAGCGGTCTAACATGCCACCCTGTCACGGTGGAGATCGGGGGTTCAAATCCCCCCGGGGTCGCCATTGCAATACATAATGCGTACAATATTTACACAACTGGCCCATATCAACCGCATTGACAAAGGAGAGTATATGATTGAGCGGGTGCATGAGCATATTATTGCTGAACTTCAGCAGAACACGCGAACTGACACAATTTTTATCCTGACTGCAATTATTCTCAACCTATTGGCTCTTGGGGTTAATTCAGGTGTTGCTGGTGGGCGAGATACCGATGCTACTACATGGATAGTATTTTTCACTTTTCTGTGCT
>DUFB01000079.1 GCA_011192005.1 Dehalococcoidia bacterium | reverse complement strand
AGGGTTACTCACCCGAGTTATGGAAAGAGATTGCTGACCTGGGCTGGATAGGCCTGGTCTTCCCGGAAAAGTACGGCGGCGGCGGTATGGACTTTGTTAGCCTGGCGGTACTTCTGGAGGAAATGGGTCGGGCCTGTTTCCCGGGACCATTCCTCTATACTGTCCTTCTCGGTGGTCTACCCATCCTTGACCTCGGTAGTGAAGAACAGAAGCAGGAATACCTGCCTGACATAATAAGCGGTAGGACTATCTTTACTATGGCTTTGACCGAGCCTATCGGGGGTTATACGGCAGCCTCGATTAAAGTCAAAGCTACTGAGTCCGGTGGCGATTATATCATCAACGGCACCAAGCTCTTTGTTCCTGCCGCTTCTATTGCTGACTATATGTTGTGTATCGCCAGGACTGACGACGATATTGAAAAAGGTATCACCATCTTTATCGTTGATGCCAAAAGTCCGGGTGTCGGCATCACAGTACTGGACACCGTAGCCAAGGACAAGCTTGGCGAGGTTGTGTTTGATAAGGTAAAAGTCCCCGCGAAAAATATCCTCGGCAAGCTGAACCTGGGATGGGGTGAAGTACAGAAGATAATCGATCGGGCTGCCATCGCTAAATGTTGTGAGAGCCTCGGAGGTATGCAGGCGGTACTCGATATGACTATACCCTACGTAAAAGAGAGAATTCAGTTCGATGTACCTGTTGGCGTGTTCCAAGCAGTTCAGCACCATTGTGTCTACATGCTGATAGAAGTTGAAGGTGCCAGGGCCAGTACCTACGAAGCGGCCTGGAGGGTAAGCACCGGGCGTCCCTACTCAATTGAAGCTGCGATGACCAAAGCCTGGGTAAGTGATGGCTATAACAGGGTTGTTGCCCTCGGTACTCAGGCGCACGGTGGTGTCTCCATTATGGAAGACCACGATTTGCCCCTGTATTTCCGGCGCGCTAAAGCTGCCGAACTGGCTTTCGGCGATGCCCGCCTCCACCGGAAAACCGTGGCTCGCGAGCTGGGGTTTGAGGTAGCCTGATAACTGATTTGCATATATTTTATGCCGGTTTTAAACTAAAGCCAACAGCCTGCAAAATTCACATCGCTGTGAAGATATAAATACTTATCCGTTAAGGAGGAGGCTAATGGCGAAATACGCGGTACGGTTATTCGGGGGACCGGATTCAGCGGACTACTCCGAGAAGATCAACATGGCTCGCATGAGAGAAGAAAGGCTGGCAAAAGCCAAAGCTTCTCTCAAGAAAAACGGTATAGCCGCCTGTTTGTTAATGCGGCCAGAAAACATCCGTTACGTTACCAGCACTCGAGGAGCTGACTTTATCAACCAGCTCAGATATTCCATAACTTTTGCGGAACATGACCCGATACTCTACGAGATGCCGCCCGGCACTCTCTTCGGGATTTGTCCCTGGATTAAACCGGAAAACCTCAGGCTGGCTATACTGTGGGCTGATGGTTCCGCCGGCCCGGAGGCTTCTTACGAAAGGGCCAAAAAATTCGCCCAGTTAATCAAGCAGGATTTGAAAGAAAAGGGTCTGGAAAAAGAGAAACTGGGCATTGATATGCTCGATGAACCCGGACACCAGGCACTCAGGGAGGCTGGCATCGAAACTGTCGATGTTATGCCGGCAATGCTGGAAGCAAGAGCGATAAAAACCGAGGATGAGATTAACTGCATACAAATGGCTGTCGCCATTGCTGAGGTAGGCTGGCATGCCCTGTATCAGGCCCTCAAGCCGGGTGTTATGACCCGGGAATTCATTGCTGCGGCTAAAGATGCCATGATTCGGGCTGGTGCCGATGATACCTGGGGAGTCCTGGGCGGTGCCCGCGCCACGGGTATTGTAGCTGTGGGTGATGTTATCACCGTCGACTTCTGTCGGATAACCTACATGGGTTACAACACCTGTTACTATCGCAACATCATCGTCGGCAGGGCACCGAACGACAGAGAAAAAGACCTGCACAAGAGAAGCTACGAGCGGGTACACAACGTTATCGAGGCTATCAAGCCCGGTGTATCCACCGCCGATGTTGCCAAACACTGGTTGCCCTGCAATGAGAGGCGTTATCCCCCGGGTGGTTATCCAACCGAGGAGTACGTATGGTGCGAGGACCTGGCTCACGGACTGGGTTTATGGCTCTACGAATATCCAATTATCGACCGGATGTTTTCAATTGACCACCCCATGACCCTCGAAAAGGGCATGACGATGGCTGTGGAAGCGATGGAGATGGACCCCGAAGTCGGCAGGACCAAGCTGGAAGAGATGATTGTGGTCGGGGATAAGGGCGCTGAAATCATGACCAAGATGCCGATCAAGGATATGATGATAGCCAGTCCAATAATTACGGCCTGATGGGCCGAACAGAGGCTTAAGGGATTGCAGGAAGGAGGTAATTTCATTGACTTATACTAAGGTTCCAAGTAAATGGGATGGCGAAGCAGATGTCATTGTTGTTGGGGGTGGTAATACCGGCATACCCGCGGCCATTACGGCTTATGACAAGGGCGTCTCGGTAATCCTGCTGGAAGCTTCTACGGGGATGGCCAGCAGTCTGGCGATGATTGCTGGTGGTACGCCTTTCGCCGGCACTGACTTTCAGAAGGAGCAGGGCATTGAGGACTCTCCCGACCAGATGTACGAGGAAGCCCTTGCCGTCGGCAACGGTTCTCCGGAGCTCTGGAGGGCCCTGGTTGACAGGCAGCAGGAGGTCTTTAAATGGCTGGTGTCCATCGGTGCCAAGCCCGAGGTGTTGCAGCTGGCTCCAGGGCATAAAGTCAGGCGCTCGGTAAGATTCGAAGGTCACGGCGTCGGCCTCTGCAATGTTCTCAGGAACGCCCTGAAAAAGACGAAAATAGATGTCCGTTACAAGCATCGCGGCAGGAAACTCATCTATGACTGCGAGAAAAATCGGGTGGTCGGCATTACCGCCGAGGCTGACGGCAAGATGCCCAACTTCAAAGCGAAGAAAGCTGTCATTCTGGCTACCGGTGGCTTTTGCCAGAACCTGGACCTAGTTAAAGAGTACGGCCCGCAGTATTCCTTCCTCGTTCCGACGGCGCCGCCGCAGCACCAGGGCGATGGCCTGGTAATGTCCCTAGCGATTGGTGCCGGGACTTCCAATATAGGTCTGGCCGTCTGTCCCTCGCTGCCCATTTGCGCCGAGACCGGTTCTCTTCTAACGAGTTCCGGATTGGGCGGTATCGCCGTGGACAAGCATGGTAATAGATGGGCTAACGAGGCCACCAGTGACTTGGATTCCTATACCATGAGATACCATGACATTATCCAGATAGACCCCACCGGTCTGCATTTTGTGATTAGCGACGATAAAGCCCGGCAGGCCGACCCCTATAAAAGAAAGGGCAAGGAAAAGATATACGAGGCGGACACGATAGAAGAACTGGAAAAAATACTCGGTATTGACCCCGGTGGTCTCCAGAAGACTCTGGACGAATACAATTCAGACATCGAGAAATACGGCTACGACCGCAAATTCGGCAGGAAGCTGGCGGGAATGGCACACCCGGGCAAACCCGTCCAGACATTGGGCACGCCCCCGTACTACGGCGTCAAATGCAAGGTCTGTTTGACTTCGATGAAGGGCGGACTGAAAATCAACCCGAAGTGCCAGGTACTCACCCAGTTCGGCGATGTTATCCCCGGTCTCTACGCTGCTGGCGAGATTGCCGGCGGACTGATGGGTATCCCTTCGAAGTATTATACCGGCACGATGACCATCCAGTGCTTTACCCAGGGAAGAATCGCCGGTGATGTTGCCGCCGACGAACCGGGTGCTTAAAACAACATTATACTCATCGTATTAAAAATAAATAAAGACAGGTAAGAAGAAGTAATATCATGAATTGGCAGGATAAATACCGTCATAAGCTCATTACCGCTAAAGAAGCGGCGGGACTGATAACCTCCGGCTCTGAAGTTATTTTCGCCATGATGGACCAGCCCAAAGATATCATGAGGGCGGTGGCTGAAAGATATAAGGAGCTGGAAAATGTTACCATGACCTCTCACTGGGTGGAAGACTATCCCTTTCTCCACCCTAAACAACACCCCGAGATGACCAAGGCCTTCCGCATTAAGGATCCGATGACCCTGAGAAATACCCGTGAAGGCGTGCGTGATAAAACGATTGATTACCAGCCCACCGTTTTCGGGCTGAGTAACGGTTACCGGCAGGAAGAACCGGAAAGGGGACGGCTCTATCATTATAAGGACTTTTTCTACTTTAAACTCACTCCGCCTGATGAAAACGGACGCTGCAGCTTTGGACCTCATTGCTGGTATAACCCGAGTGTCTGCAGGACGGCTAAAGTAAAAATAGCTCAAATCGACCCTAATCTCGCCTGGGTAAACGGCGAATACGTGGATATTGATGATATCGACTATCTGGTTGAGATGCCGGATAAAGATAGGGTGGGAGGCTCGGAACTGCTGGGGATGACCCCACCCGCAGAGGAGTTTGAGATAGCCCAGGTTATCGGTGCCAATGCCGCTTCCTTAATTAACGATGGCGACACCCTGCAAATCGGGGTGGGAACTGCCGCCGAGGCAATCAGGGACTTCCTCGGTGATAAAAACGACCTCGGCATCGATAGCGAAGTCATTTATTCCTATACCATCGACCTCGTGAAACGTGGTGTTGTTAACGGCAAGAGGAAGAATGTGGATACCGGGATTGTCACCGCCGCTAACCTTCAGCTTTACGGCTATAATCAGCCCGAGAGTATTGAGTCTCTGGCTTATGTCCGGAATAATCCTGGATTTTTATTCCGGGATATCTCCACCCAGTGCAATGTGGGCAGGATTGCCTCTCAGAATAACATGGTAGCTATAAATAACATCCTGGGAGTTGACCTCCTCGGACAGGTGGTGATTACCCACCTCGGCCCGACCCCTATTTCAGGTCCTGGCGGGCAGGTAGACTTCTGCGTCGGTGCCCACTATTCGCGGGGCGGACGTTCCATATCCATGCTTAAGTCAACCGCGCTTGATAACACCGTATCGCGCATAGTACCCACCTTTGAAGCCGGTACGGTTGTCATGATTCCCATGGTCTACCTCGACTATCTCGTCACCGAATACGGTGTCGCTAACCTTGACTGCAAGAGCCGTCGCGAGAGGGCGGAAGCCATTATTTCCGTGGCTCATCCGGATTTTCGCGATGAGCTGACACAGGCTGCCAGAAAAATGTTCTATCCGGAATAAACAACACGGAATTTTGCTCCTAGATTGGTATTTTCTTTGGAAAAGGAGTAATAATATTTATAGGTGCACTAATTACAATAATATTATGAACTATTGACCCGATGATTAAATTTCAGGGTCGGTTGGGGTAACAACCAGAAAAAGCAAACGCCATCAGGGCACTTTTTTCACCCCGACCATTATTCTTCCCCTGAAAAAGGGTGCCTTGGGGAAGGAGACGAAATGTTAAAGACAGCCAAGCAGTATATCGAAAGCCTGAAAAAACTAAAACTCAACCTGTATTTACTCGGTGAGAAGGTGGAGGACTGGGTAAACAATCCGATTATCCGCCCTTCGACCAATGCCGTGGCCATGACCTACAAATTGGCACACGAGCCCAAAACCAGAGACCTGGCCGTTACCAAATCCATGCTTACCGGCAAAAAAGTAAACAGGTTTATCTCCCTCTTCAAAAGCGCGGACGATATGGTATGCAAGATAAAGCTGCAGAGGGAACTGGGCCAGAGGACGGCCTGCTGCTACCAGAGGTGCGTCGGCATGGATGGAATCAATGCCACCTTCAGTACTACCTATGAAATCGATGAGAAGTACGGTACTGATTATCACCAGCGATTCAGGAAGTGGCTGGAATATGTCCAGGAGAATGACCTCTGTGTTGCCGGAGCCATGACTGATGTTAAAGGGCACCGCGGTGTGTCTCCCAGCCAGCAGCCTGACCCGGATATGTTTGTCCACGTTGCCGAGGAGCGTGATGACGGCATTATTATCCGGGGAGGTAAAGCCAATATCACCGGAACGGTGAACTCTCACGAGATGCTTCTCATGCCTACTCTCAGGATGCAGGAAGGGGATAAAGCCTACTCTGTTTGCTGTGCCGTACCCACCGATGCTCCGGGCATTACCCATATCTACGGTCGGCAGTCCTGCGATACCCGTAAACTTGAAGAGGGTGATATTGACGTCGGTAATTACGGTTTCGGGGGCCATGAGACTCTCACTGTCTTCGAGGATGTATTTGTTCCCTGGGATCGGGTTTTCATGAACGGTGAGTACGATTTTTCCATTATGCTGGTCGAAAGATTCGCCGCCTATCACCGGCAGAGCTATGGCGGTTGTAAACCCGGTATTGCCGACGTCCTTATCGGCGCCACCGCCTCGATGGCTGACTATAATGGTGTCCGCCGCGCGTCTCACATCCGGGATAAACTGGGGGAGATGATTCACCTCGCCGAGACGTTGCATGCCTGCGGTCTGGCCTGCGCCCATGAGGGATGGCAGACCAAAGCAGGTAACTATCAGGCGCATATACTCCTGGCTAACGTCTGCAAGCTTAACACCACCCGTTTCCCCTACGAAATCACCAGGCTGGCCGAGGATATCTCCGGTGGTATTCTGGTAACTACCCCTTCCGAAAAGGACTTCAGACATCCGGAGATAGGTAAAATCGTTGATAAATATTTGAAAGGCGACCCCGCCTATTCTACCGAGGACCGTTACCGGATGCTCACGCTCATCCATGCTATTTGCTACGGCGTGGTTGCCCCCAGCTATCATACCGAGTCTATGCACGGTGCCGGTTCACCACAGGCCCAGAAAATCATGATTGAACGCGAGACGGATATGCCGTTGAAACAGGCCCTGGCCCGCAGTATCGCGGGTATAGAGAAACGAGAAGACCCGCTGGATTAAACCAGAGAAAGGAGGCGCATTCTTATGTCTTACTTTCTGAGTCCAAAGAAAATCCTGTTTGGTAAGAACATGTTGCGGAGGTTGGGAGCTGAGATTGAGGGCCGTGGTACCAAAGCCGCCCTGATTACCGATAAAAACATGGTCAAGCTCAGCAATGAACTGGTCGAGGCGGTAAAAGCAGCCGGTTACGAGGTGAAAATCTGGGATGGGGCAGAGCCCGAGCCTTCGACGGCTGGAGCCATCGAGGCCGGGAAATTGCTCAAGGAATTCAAGCCGCAACTGGTTATCGGCTTCGGTGGAGGTTCGGTTCTGGATACGGCCAAGGCAGCCTGGGTTCTCTATGAGAACGACGAAATTGCGCCGGAAGAGATTATCACCGTTAACGTCAAGACCAAGCTCGCGGCACAGAAGAAAGCCAGGTTCATGACCGTTCCCACCACCAGTGGCACCGGCTCGGATGTTACCTGGGCTATAGTGCTGGCGGATAAGGCAGAACATCGCAAGGTAGGTTTCGCCAACACTGAGATTGTCCCTGATATTACCCTGCTCGTCCCCGAGTTCACCGCCGGTATGCCCAAGGCATTGACCGCCAGCACCGGACTGGATGTCCTCGGGCACGCTCTCGATGGGTATACTGCCCGGCAGCAGACCGATTTCAGCGACGGGCTCTGCCTGCAGGCTATGAAGCTGGCTTTCGAGTGGCTTCCCAAAGCCTACGCTGATGGTCAGGATATGACAGCCCGGGAAAAGATGCAGAACGCCGCCACGATTGCCGGTCTGGGATTCGGCAACAGTAACACATCCCTTTGCCATGCCCTGGCGCATACGCTAGGAGCTACTTTCAGCATTCCTCACGGTCGGTCGGTAGGTCTGGCGCTGCCTTATTCGCTGGAGTATATATCCACGAATCCTCCCATCGAAGGTGCACCTGACCCGGTCGAGAGGCTGGCTACGTCCGCCCGGTTTGCCGGTATTAAAGCCGGGTCGGACAAGGAAGCGGTAAAGCAGCTTATCCAGAAGTTGCGCGACCTGTCGAAGCAGACCGGCGAACCTTCGAGCCTGAAAGAGGCCGGTGTCACCGAGCAGCAGATGAACGACAACATTGATACGCTGGTAGCTCTGGCAAGTAAAGACATTAATATGTATTCCAGCCCCTGTGAGTGCAAGGACGACAAGCTCCGCCAGCTTTTCCTGGACATGTGGCAGGGTAAGTAATATTCTGCTTAAAAAATACTGAACAGACAAGGTAAGATTGGTATGCCCGTTTCCACGGTTGACGATATTAACATCAACTACCGGGTAACCGGGGATGGCTTTCCGCTGGTGTTGAGTCATCCCTTCTCGGCTAACCTTGACTTCTGGAATGGGCTGGCACAGGCCCTGCCACCGAAATACCGGGTCATTACCTACGATATACGCGGTCACGGCCTGTCGTCGGCACCGGCCGGCGAGGAGAATTACCGGCTTGACCTCCTCGTGGAAGACCTGCATCACCTTTTAATTCATCTGGGAGTCTCTCAGGCATATGTCGGAGGTCTTTCTCTGGGGGGAGCTGTCGCTCTCGGGTATACCGGCCGCCATCCCGATATGGTGAAAGCCCTGCTTGTTTTCGATATCCACGGTGGTTTCTCGCCTCCTGCTGACCCCGCTATGAAAGCCGCCATGGCCGAGGGGCGGGAAAAAGGTGAAAAATATGCCATGGAACACGGCATGGCCGATTTCGCCCGCCGCCAGCTCGCCTCAGGGACTGCTTTTCCTCCCGTAAAGGATGATGAAGCCTCCCGGGAGCAGTATATCGAGAGGATGGCGAGGTTCAGCGTTAACGGCTATATCGGCGTCGGGCGGGCCAGCCCCTGGGAGGAGAAGTGGCAGCGTGAGGTCGCTGATGAAATCAAAGTACCGACTTTAATTACCTGCGGTACCGATGACCTGCCGATGGTTATCAACGGCACTGCGGAATTGCACCGGCACATCAAAGGCTCGCGCTACGTCAGGATAAAGAATTCACCCCATGAAACGGCGCGGTTCCAGCCTGATTTGTTTAACCAGTGTGTTATTGATTTTCTTGAAGATGTGAAGGCAGGCAAACCGGTAGCCGGAGAAATTACCTCAGGATAAAACTTTAGCATTAACAATAGAAGCTATCAGCCTGATACCTGATGATATAGCCCGGGATATTCGGTAAAGAAAAAAATTCTCGGAGGGAAAATGACAGCGAAAAAAAGCAGTCCCGCCAAGGCATCTACAGGAGACAAGAGCGTTTGTAAAGGACTCGGTTTTTGCTCTATTTCGGGTGATGCCAATTCTTCCGTCGTTGATGTTAAGGATGGAAAGATAATCCGTATCCGGCCCCTTCATTACGACTGGAAATACAAGCCCGAAGAGTTCAGGCCGTGGAAAATGGAATCGCGTGGCCAGGTCTTTGAACCCAGCATGAAATCGTTGATCGGGCCTTTCAGTCTGGCTTACAAGAAGCGGGCGATGTCCCCCAACCGTATTTTATACCCTATGAAACGGGTCGATTGGGATCCCAAAGGAGAAAGAAATACCCAGAACCGGGGTAAGAGCGGTTATGTCAGGATTTCCTGGGACGAAGCCCTTGATATCATCACCAGTGAGCTTAAGAGGGTCATAAAAAAATATGGCCCGACTACCGTAATGGCTCAGGCTGACGGTCACGGCGAGACCAAGACAGTCCATGCCGCTCACGGTTGTCAGCGAGCCCTCCTCGACCTTCTCGGGGGGCATACCGTACAGATGCGAAACACGGATAGCTGGGAGGGCTGGTACTGGGGAGCCAAGCATGTCTGGGGCTGTGAGGCCCTGGGTCAGCAGTATCCCCTGACCAACGTTATCCCGGATATCGCCGACCACTCCGAGCTTTTACTGCACTGGGGCTGCGATCTGGAAACTACCACCTGGGGATGGCAGGGCCAGCTTCCCAGCCGATTGAGCTACTGGTTTACCGAACTGGGTATTCACCAGGTATTTATTTGCCCCGACCTTAATTACGCGGCTGCCGTGCATGCCGATAAGTGGATACCTGTCAGGCCCAATACCGATGCCGCCATGAGACTGGCTATCGCCTATGTCTGGCTTATTGAGGATACGTACGATAAAGAATATATTGCCACCCATGCCGTTGGCTTCGATAAGTTTACCGACTATGTGCTGGGTAAAGAGGACGGTATCGCCAAGACACCGAAATGGGCCGAGGAAAAATGCGGCGTTCCGTCCCGGATTATCAAGGCGCTGGCGCGTGAGTGGGCAACCAAGAAAACGTCCATCGCTCACGGCAATGGCGGTTCTTCCATCCGGGGTCCCTACGCCACCGAACCGGCCCGGATTGAGGTCTGCTTACTGGGTATGCAGGGATTGGGTAAACCGGGCTCCCACTATATCAAGATGATTGAGTGGGGGCTGTTCTTCGACAAGGGATGGATGCCCATGCCCCATGCTGTCGAGCAGCCGGACGTCAACGCCGCCGGCAGGGGACAGAGAGTGCTTAGCGAAGCTGTGAAGCGGGGCATGACCATCGACGGCGAGAAGCTGGATCGGCACTGGCCGGCGCAGTTCATACCCAAGACGCTCATCCACGATGCCATCCTTAATCCCCCTCTCACCTGGTACGGCACCACCAGTGCCGGTTTCCCGCGTGAAGACCAGTTCAGGCAGTACAAGTACCCGGCGGACGGCTGCGCCGAAATCCATATGATATGGTCGGATACTCCCTGTCTGATGACGTGCTGGAATGATAGCAACAGCATGGCCAGGGCATATCAGAGCCCCAAAATTGAGTTCTTCCTGGTTCAGCACCCGTGGATGGAGAACGATTGTCTCTTCGCTGATATCCTACTGCCCGTTAATACCAAGTTCGAAGAAGAGGATATCTCTACGGACACCTTCAGCGGTCAGTTCAATACCGCCATGTATGAAGACATGTGTATCGAGCCTAGGGGCGAGTCCAAGACTGATTACGAAATAGTCTGTATGATTGCCGAGAAGCTGGGCCTGTATAAGGAGTATTCCCACGGGCGGAATTTCCAGGAGTGGATTAAATTCGGCTTTGATAACTCGGAACTGCCTCCCATGATAAGTTTTGAAAAGCTCAGGGAAAAGGGCTACTATGTAGTTCCTACTGACCCCGACTGGAAGAAGAAACCGGTTGGCATGAGTCCCTTCGCCAAAGACCCGGAGAAAAACCCGCTGAAGACTCCTTCCGGGAAGCTGGAGTATTACTCGCAGACGCTGGCGGAAAAGTTTCCCGATGATGATGAGAGGCCGCCAGTCCCTCACTGGATTGAGAAGGGTTCCGGCCATGATGAAAGTCTCTCCAGTGTAAGGGCCAAGAAATACCCGTTGCTTATCATGTCCAATCACGGACGCTGGCGTGTTCATGCCAACCTCGATGATATCAGCTGGTTCCATGAAATCGAGACCTGCAAGGTTATCGGCCCTGACGGCTATCACTACGAGCCCCTGTGGATTCACCCTTCGGACGCCAAGAAGCGGGGTATCTCTTTAGGCGACGTCGTTCAGGTATTTAACGAGCGGGGGGCCGTCCTCTGCGGGGCTTACGTCACCGAGAGAATCATGCCCGGTACGGTCTATGTCGACCACGGTGCCCGCTATGATCCGATAGTCGTCGGCGAGCTGGATAGGGGTGGTGCTATCAATACTATTTCTCCACACAGTGTTACCTCCAAGAATTGTGCCGGCATGGCTACCAGCGGCTATCTGGTGGAAGTTAAGGCGGTTGACCTTGACGAACTCAGGAGGCAGTACCCCGAAGCTTTCAACCGACCCTACGACAGGGCTACGGGACAGGTCATAGATCGAGTCATGGCATAAAATGCGGTGAAATCTTAAAAAAGTAGAATGGTCGGGTCGTTACTATCGGTCTGACCATATCCTTTGTTCTATGAAGGAGTATGGAGTTTGATACTCATTATCGGTATCACCGGCGCTTCCGGTGCGATATACGGTATACGATTGCTCGAGGTGTTATCCGCCTGTAAGGAAGTGGAAACGCATCTCATCGTTTCCGAAGCTGCCGAACAGATAATTAAACACGAAACTGATTGGTCATTAGACAGGGTAAAAGCACTGGCGGATAATAATTACGACATTGATGATATCGGGGCGAGCCTTTCCAGCGGCTCGTTTCGCCGCGACGGCATGATAATCGCCCCGTGCAGTATGAAAACCATGTCCGCGCTGGCCAACTCGTATACGGATAACCTGATAACGCGCGCCGCCGATATTACGCTCAAAGAGAAGAAGAAGCTGGTTGTGCTTGCCCGGGAAACGCCGCTGCACCTGGGGCACCTGAGAAACATGGTGCAGTTGACCGAGATGGGAGCCGTTATTTTCCCGCCGGTTCCCGGCTTTTATTATAAACCGAAATCGATTATGGACCTGGTAGACCATGCCATAGGCAAGGTACTTGATTTATTTGATATACCGCACGAGCTTTTCACCAGGTGGTCGGGCCTGGATAACGTTAAGTAGTTAAATATATAAGTTTAGTGTTTATAAACAAAAACTGGGGAACCCCGCTATGTCGGGATTCCCCGGTTTTTTTAAAATTTCTTACTGACAGCTAGAGACCGTACTCTTTCCATCGCTTTTCCACGAGTTTCACGGTCTCCGGTAGTGACCAGTGGCAGTTCGGAGGGAATCTCTCGCCACCCCATTCCTCGCGCGGCGGGTGCATCTGCCAGTCCGTTGTGGCGTCGATGAGGAGCTTGTTGGCTATGGCCGCCCCGTATTCCAGCTCTGCCCTGAAATCATAGGGAAGGCTAACATCGATGGGTGAGCCCATGTATAAGGGATAGACCACCAGGTCTCTGTTGAAGTCCACTTTGCGGTGTATGGCGTGTAAGAGCGAATTAGCGTTGCGAATATCCGTGTCTTCTTCAACCACGATTACTGTGTTAAAGGGATGCCCGGCGAACTTGGAGCCCCACATGGCGGCGGCTATTTGCCTTGCCTGCCCCTGGTACGTCTTGTGAATCTTCACGGCGGTTATCGGCCCGGCGAAAACATCGATTATTCCGGGAATTTCGGCATGTTCCAGGATATTCCACAGTACCACTGACATCATATTGGTTACCGCTGCCCTTATCTCGGTGATGCCTTCCGCCGTACCCACCAGCGAGCCGCGGTACATGGGGTCATTCCTGTGGGTGATACAGGTAACTTCTACTACCGGTCGTTTCCTGGCTTCACCGTAATATCCAGAGCCCTCCCCGAAAGGTCCTTCTATTTCATAGGTGCTCGGGTCGGGTGACATAAAGCCCTCGACTACTATTTCGGCGGAAGCGGGGACTTCGATATCCGAGGTCTCGCACTTGACCAGTTCAACCGGTTCCTGCCTCAATGCCCCGGCCAGGTCGTACTCCGGCCCGAGGACCGGAGCACCGGAGGTGACTATCAAAGTCGGGTCCCAGCCGTAAACGAAGGCTACCGGCATGGGCTTATTCATTTCCTTGTACTTGCTGTAGGTAATCCCCCAGTCCTTCATCGGCATCAATAACACACCTATCTTGTTCTTATGCAGTATCGTGCCCCGATAAACGCCGGCGTTGTTCAGCCCGGTATCCGGGTCTTTGGTGACGGTAGCGTTGAAGGTATTGATGTAGCGTCCGTTGTCCAGCGGGTGCCACTTGGGAACCGGTATCTGGAAGAGGTCAACATCCTTGCCCCTGATGATGTTCTCTTTTACCGGTCCGGTTTTTACCCTTACCGGTTCTATCGGTTTTTTCATCCTGGCCCTGATTGTCTTGATTGTATCCAGGGGTGTTGTGTCCTTGGGTAGACCGAGCATTAAGTTGACCCGGCGTTGCGAGCCCAATCCGTTGGTGAACAACTTGGTGCAGAACGTATTTTCATGCCCCTTGATGTTCTCGAACAGAATGGCCGGACCGTCCTGTACGTATACCTTCCTCATTATCTGGGATATTTCGTCGTCCCAGTCCACCTTTGCCGTTACCCTCTTGAAATCGCCTTCGGCTTCAAGCATTGCTATCCATTTTCGTAAATCTCTGTCTGCCATGGCTGAACCTCCGAAATTAGTCTATACTATATTTATAGCATGATACCGGTCTATTTATAAACACCGTATTCCTTGGTGAAATCTATCATCGTTTTCAGATTTTCTGGCTTTATCTCGTCTATTGAACTTCTCGGCGCCATTATATAACCTCCATCTTTACCTACAACGTCGATGAGCTTCTTGCAGTGGTTCTTTATATCATCTGTGCTGCCGGTCTGCAAGAGTGAGGAGGGAACGTTCCCCATAATGCACACGTGTCCTCCCAGTATCTCTTTGACTCTAAAAATATCCGAAGCGTCGAAATATCCCAGCATCTTTCCTTTTGGAATTTCTAAAAGATATTCCAGCCTTGAATCGTATTTTCCCTCGAAAAAGGGACAGGGCGTTAATCCGGCTTCTATAAGTCCCAACAGCAGACCTTTAAGAGTGGGCCAGTAGAATTTCCCGAATTGCTTTAATGACATAAACCCGTCAGCTCCCCGGTGTAACGGTATAAAAACCCTCGTACTGCCGGTCATTTTGGCCATGGTAATCGAAAGACCAAGCATAACGGGTAACAGTCTTTCGGTGGCTTCAAAATATTTATCGGGTTGCCGGAACATGTCGAGCATGGAGCCGCGCATACCCCGGAGGCGGTCGGATATGATATCGAACGGAGCAAAGGCGACTCCACTGGCGAATGACGGGAAACCGAGTTCTTTAAGTTCCTCTGCCATTGACCCGGCTGCTTTATTCCGTTCCGATAGTGCTTGACGGGCTTTCATCAATGCCTTGATGGCATTATCAAATCCGGGCATGCCGAGCAGCATCGTCGGTGAAAACAGGAGGATAATCAGGTTCGGCAGTCTCTGTAAAGCCTCCAGATTGCCGCAGGTACGCGGTAAATAGGTATTTAAAATGAACCCGGTGGGGTCTCGCAGGAAGGCATCGAACTCATCTGCCTTCATATACTCTCCTTCGACGAATTGATGCCCGTGGTTCGGTGATGTCCCGTGACCGGGCCATGCCATCTGCTTGAAGTCGAGAGCTTCGAGTGCATGTCCTGAATCGGCGCCCATGCCGGTATATGCATCGGGTGCAAAATCAACGACTGTTTTTATGGCTGCCTTTTTCCATTTCTCGGGATTATAGAATGCGTCTTCGCACGTTATTCCGGTATACTTGGCCGGGAAATAGCCCAGAGATAAAGTAACCGGCACTCTATCGGGTACTTTCAGGTTAATAGCATTTTCTATTCTGTTAACTCTATCTTCATATAGCTGTTGAGGTGGTTTGTCCATCTATTTCCTCCTGGTGCTATCCGGCCGGTAATCTAGGTAATATAGCCGGATTCCAGATAAGCTATCCGGTCTCAGTTTCTTTCTTTTCTAAAATATATTAGATATATTATAGCGGTCTTCCACTTTCTCGGTAAGAAACGAGAGCCTTCAATAGTAGATGGGGTAGCTATTGAAGGAAGGTGACAGGTGGTATTTATGGTTAATCAAGAGTGCGGTAATAACTGTCACCAAGGTCGTTGGGGTTGAAGGTTTCATAGAATTTCCGCTGATACCTTAAAGCCTCTGGCTGTCCTCCGGCAGAAAGTATTTTATTGCGTATTTCCTTGGGTGTTGTCCGACCGTCCGTCCATCTGGCGTAATCGTTCATTTTCTCCATACCCGGTCCCCACCCTTTTTGCTTGCCGTATTCACTCGTGGCATTGAAGAACTCATAGGTCCCCTCGGTGGAAGCTTTATCATGGGGGTCGAAATGAGTGAAGTTTTCCCATAGCGTCATGCCCCCGCCGCCCATACCGCCGATACCGCCCATCATGCCGTCGCCGCCGGCCGCAACAATATTGCCCTTCTTCTCCCATTCCTTCTTGAAATCGGTAGCCTGCTCGACCCGCGGGTACTCACCGGTGGTAGCGAAGTCTGGTGTGCCTCCTATCCCGAAGCACCCGTCGTAACCGCCGCCGTAAACGAGGTTGAGATTCTTGTGTCCCAGCCTGAGCATGTAAAGCAGCGACCAGTCGTGCAGGTTGGGCTCCAGCATTCCCTCGACCTTCCAGCCGCCCGTTTTTTCCAGTATCCTGTCCAAGACTTTTTCCTGCCATTCGATGTCTCTCGGGGTCATGCCTGCCAGCACAATCTGGTAATCGCGTTTCATGTCTTCGGTCATTTTCTGCACTTCAGGGTCTTTCAGTAGTTCCACGATGTCCCCGAGTGTTTTGGTCGGGTCGGAAAGAATCCTGACCATGGCTCCCTTCAGGTCTCTGCCGAACATGTTGAACTGGCGGTGAGCCACGTAGCCGATACCGGCTTCCCATATCAGGTAACAAGAATCGGCCCAGGCTTCCCAGTCAGGGAATCCCAGGGTATATGACATTAAATTATCCGGCAGCACCGCTTTATAGGCGGGTGGCCTGCCATCGGTTGGGAACGGTGCTGGACCTGGCCACGGGTGCAGCTTTATGGCGCACTTGGTGAAAACGCCCATCGAGCCCATGGAACCTACCATGCCCCTTATCAGGCCTTTCAAACTGGGGCCGGGCCCTTCGGAGTAAAACCATCCCAGCCCGGAGCCCACCGAACCGACTCTCACCATTTCGCCGTCGGGCATGACCCACTCCGCTCCTATCATGTTCTCCGAGTGGTGTCCCAGGTAGGCGGTGTCCGGTCCGAGCCCGTTCAATGCGGTGGCGCTGGCCAGGCAGGAACAGCTGGCGCCGGGACCGTGGATGTGGGTGTTCAGTCCATGCTTCATGGCTTCCGCCTGGAGTGTCGCCCCGATGACATGCGGTTCCACCACGGCGAACATGTTCTTCTCGTCAATCTCCAGTATGCGGTTCATTCGTCGCATGTCCAGCTGAATGGTGTTATCTTCCATGGGATAGCCCCAGGCTGACCAGAACGTACTGGACGCTTTAACTCTTACCTTGTGTTTGTTGCACAGCTTGACGATAGCCTGGACTTCTTCGGCGCTGCCCGGCAGCAGGACGGCTTCTCCCCGCGGTGTATAGACCCGGTAGTAGGGGCCGAGATGGATGGCAGTGTGCATCAGCGGGTAGCGGTAGGAGTCCAGTAGTGCTTCGTCGTCGGAGATGTTGTTCGCCCCGACGATATTTTCGAATTCCTTATATATCTCTCTTTTTAAAACCATAATTTTGTCCTTCTGTGCTATATTGCCTGTTTTATAAGATCGGTGATGTCCATGACCTTGATATCAGCGCCTGTGCTGTTAACAGCATCGATGAAGTTCCGCTCGCACCACGGGCAGGCGGTTACCAGCGCCTCGGCCCCGGTCGCTTTAGCCTCTTCGATTCTCTCGGTGGCTGTCCAGTTGGAAAAATCAGGGTAAGCCTCCCTCGTGCCGCCACCCGCGCCGCAGCACCAGGCGTATTCCTTGATTCTCTCCATTTCCACCAGTTCTATACCGGGGATGCTCTTGAGTATGTCGCGCGGCGGTTCGTAGACACCCCAGGCTCCGTTATATCTCGGTTTACGCGGTTCGTAGACTATTACCTGACCCTTGACTTTCTTTTCCTTGCCCTCCCAGGGTATGTACGGTTCGCCACGCCGGCCCAGGTGGCAGGGGTCGTGGTAGGTAACGCGCATGGGTACGCTCTTGCTCAGCTTTATTTTGCCTTCCTTGATAAGACGGTCGAAGTATTGCACGGTATGGTAAACTTCAAAATTGACTCCCAGGCGGGGATAGAGGCGCATGATGGTATGATAGCCGTCGGCGCAGGGGGTAACTATCGTTTTAACGCCTGCAGCCTTCCAGGCTTTGATGTTCTTCTCTGCCAGCCGGGTAAATTCCTCTTTATAACCGGTATCGTAGGCGCGGCCGCCGCAGCATAACTCCTCATTTCCCATGATGCCCACGTCTACGCCGGCATTCTTCAGGATGGTCAGGGCTGTCCTGGCGGTTGCTTGGAGGTCTTTATCATTGCTGTAGTTACAGCCGGCGTGGAAGAGGACTTCGGCTTTCTCGACGGGGATGATTTTAACGTCGAGTCCTTTCGCCCAGTCGCCGCGTTCCGCCGCGGGTGCCATCATCATGTTGTTTTCCTTCTTGAGGTGCTCGATAACGGCGGTATGGGCGGGTAACACCTGGTCGTCTTCAACCGCCCTGATTTTCAGCTCCTGTATCATCTCCAGGGGTTCCAGGTTATAACGGCAGATTTTATCGGAAACGTCGCAGGAGCCGCAGGTGGTGCATTTGTAGATGATGTCTACCACTCTATCAGTGTAGGTGCTCTGCTTGTTCAGTAGTGAAAGAGCCACTGCAAACCTGCCGCGGGCGGAATAGCTTAAGAAATTGTTGTAGGCGATACTGGGACAGCCGTCGGCGAATCTCCAGCTCTTGACCTGGTCAAAAGGAATCCACTTGCAGTATGAGCACTGGCTGCATCTTTCCATATCCGGTAAATAATCTTCTAGTGCCAATTTCTCATACCTTCTTTCTTCGGTTATTATTTGTTTAGAAACAAAGCTTGCCCGGGTTCATGATGTTATTAGGGTCGAAGATACCCTTGAGCTTCTTCAAGACTCTCGTGGTCTGGGTGTCGCGCTCGTAGGCCATTTTTGCCCAGATGCCGTAAGGCCGGGAGAAGAATGCCCCCTGCTCGACCATTGCTTGGCTGGCTCTGGTGAATAGTTGCTGCATTCTGGCTGCCTCTTCGAGATTGTCACGATCATAGGGCAGGACGAACTCGCAGTGACAGCTGGCGCCCTGGTGCAGTGGCTGGAGGTAAACACCGATGTCATTGACGGGGTAGCCGCTGGCATTGGCGACCGAATTCATCGTCTTGACGAATTCCGGCGTGCGGTTGAGGGTGGTGATAAACAGGATATCCTGATATCCTCCCCTGTAGGTGAGTTTCCAGTAAGGTTCCCGGGATACGTTCAGTATCAGATCCAGGACCTTACCGTTTTGACCTCCCGGTATTGTCGCGGTCATCTGTAAGCCGGAACTCTGTGCCATATCGGCGATGTCTTTCTCCTGGAACTCCACCCTTTCCTGGGGAAGAATGCTGCGTCCGGCAATGCCCACGAGGGCCACCCAGGATGGTATTTTACCCATCAGGGCTTTAATCTGGTCCGGGTTCTCGCCGATGATGCAGGCCAGCTTGGTATTGTTCAGTATCAGCAGCTCATCACCGAACCTGAACCTGAGGACTTTATAGGTAAAATCGATCAGGTTTTCGAGCCTATCGGCGGCGACGAAGTAGAGCTTGTGGGGCTCGGGCAAGACCTCGCACTTGACCGATATCCAGGTCACGATGCCCATGCTCCCCTGTGCCGCCGAGACGAACCGGTAAAAGTCCGTCTGCGCCGGACCTCCTGACCCTACCGCTGACTGCTTTCTCTCGAAAGCGAATTCCATGGAGGGCCAGTTGCCGGCATCCCCCGTACGCAGTACGTTCCCTTCTCCCCAAACTATCTCGGTGCACCGCAGCGGGTCGAGTATCGTCCACTGCTGGCGGGGGATAAGAGTGGGCTCTCGCTCCAGAAGACTGGCCACTATCGATTTATTCGCCCGTGGTATCAGGGGCATGGTGAGTCTCATACCTGCCCTGGTCAGTTCCGGCTGGAGCTCGGGATAGGTAACACCGGCCTCTATTATCGCAACTCTGTTCCTGCGGTCTATCTTCATGATGTTCTTCATACCGCTCATGTCAACGATAACTGCTCCCGGTACACCGGGAATAGTGTCGCCATGGAAGCGTGGCGGCCCGGAGCTCACCGGTACAAGAGGTGTGGCGGTTTTGTTGGCCCATGCCACCAGAGCCTGGACCTCATCTACATTGTGGGGTCTTACCGCTGCCTTGGGCTGGATGGGTTTGGCAAAGCTCAAGTCCCGGGAGTAAGCACCCAGTGTTTCAGGGTTTTCGGAAACATTTTCCGGGCTGACGATTCCAGTTAATTCTTCTTTTACTGCCATCTGTTTTCCGCCTGTTCCTTAAATACAATATTACTGAGCTTAGAGCTGATTGTTACTTGCCGGTTGCGCGTGTCATTAGACTACTATAGCTATATGGGCTTTAGCCGGCAATCACGAACCATTTACGTTACGTAATTCAGATATAACTCAAACTACCAGATTGTACACTCTGCAACTAATTTTTGTCAAACATTCTTTTAGTAATTGAAATCAGTACTAAAACACCTAAAATTGATTATCGCAATATTATGTCTATTAAGTGAAGGAACAGACGATAAAAAGTAAAGGATATATAACAAATCGATAAGGAGGTGATGATAATGGGTAAAGGTAGCAAAAAGGGAGGTAGTGATAGAAAAGGTGGTGGAAAAGGTAGTAATCCTAATTGGCCAGGTAGAACTGGCAACCCATCAGGTGGAGGAAGAAATAATAACCCACTATCAAAGAAGTAAGGTAATTAATATTTCTTATTGATAATTCCATCATTAAATTATAATCTCAGTTTGACCCGAGATTATATTGTTTACTTTATTGGATATGCATATATTTTGTATCTTGCTTGTTGAAAACGATGGTTTTTGCCCACTTTACATTTTCTGTTTATCTTTATTTACCAGGTGAGTAGAACCGGAGGATTTTATTTGATACTCGAAACTTTCTTTTGTGCGGCTATTTCTTTAGCTGTGATGTTTGGATGATGATATCTTCCGTTTTGGGAGGTATATGATTTAAGATAAAACTTAGACTTGATCTGGATCGATTCTAATGGGCAAAAATTGAGACAGGCAAAACAGCCATGGCATTTGATTGTGTCCTGCCAGACCGGAAATCTATCTTCCATCCGAATTCTATCTGCAAGACATACTTCTTCGCAAAGTCCACAACCTGTGCATTTTTTATCGTGGTAGAAATCAAATGAAGATTCAACAAGTTTGCCTAAGGGAACCAAGAGCGGGGTGATAAGCCGAAGGAGCGGCAAGAAAGGAACCATATAGGAAGGTGGACGGTTTCCATCGCCAGTATCTCTGATTCGACTGATTTCTCTTGCTAGTATAGTTTTGTGGATCGAATCAAGTCTCTCAAGCATCTTAGATTCTAATCGGAGTATTCTCTCCTTAGTGATTCTTGTGGCATAACCTTTAACAAGCGGCTCACTCCCACTGGGCATCGTAATTGCATAGAACGAATCCAGCCTTCTACCTTTTCCTTTCAAAATCTTGTCTGTTTCGAGAAATGCCATGGTTTCGGTTCCACCCCTTGTGACAATAGCAAAAAGGTACTCAGCTGACTCTACATTAAGCTTATTGACAAACGTGCGTACAATCTTGGGTAGGGTGGATGCATAATGGGGAAAAACGAAACCTATACTTGTTCCTTTTGCTATTATTATTTCGTTATCAACAAGGCCAAGCATAGGGATGAGGTCTGTATCTGGAAGACGTTTTTGTAATTCTTTGGCCACATGAAGTGAATTGCCTGTTCCTGAAAAATAGTATATTTCTGTACTCACCGTAAGAACCTATTAGAACTGACACATAGTTACTTCTTCTCAAAAAGAAGTTCGGAGAGCTTCCTTTTTGGCTGGCGAGCCAGGATTCGAACCTGGGTCAGAGGAGCCAAAGTCCCCTGTGCTACCACTACACCACTCGCCAGAATTACACGATAAATTATAGCATCTACTCACGTTTGTAGCAATTTAGTTGCCTGTTGCCAAGGATCTTGAAAGCACACCGGAAAAATAACACCCCTTGAATATGCACTCGATTCAAGGGGTGGATCAAATTAACATATCTTTGTTTTCACAATAGGAAACGATTTTACTTTTTGGCTGAAGCCGTGGCTTTGCCGTACATGGCCTGGATTTGCGCCTGCCATTTGCGGGCTTTATCTGTCATGAACCGTCTTGTCGGCTGCGTTTCGGTGCTTATCAGAATCGAATTGATGTTTTTCCAGGGTATGAAGAGTCCCTCCGTGTAACCCCCGAGCATATCCAGTTTGTCGTCCCAGTGCACCAGATTAATCATGATACCGTGGTCATCAACCGCCTCTACCATACCGATGTAGCAGCTTTCCGGTGCCGTATCCGGTAATAGATGCACAGCCACGCAGTAACCCGGTTGTATTGTATCTGTTCTGGCCATTGCTTACCTCCATATATACCAAAAGGTCATGGTAGCCTATTTATATAATTATTTCCTGAAGATTGTCAATAGTTACTGCCTTCTCTTTTCTGGCTGTCGTCACTACCGAATGAATGAAAAGCAATATTCTCCCTAAATTCTTTATGAAATCTTTAGTTTATGTTTATCCAACCTTTATAAATTTTATACCCGTTTATGTGTTTTGCGGGTATTTTTAATACAGCATACTTAACAGGAGAGCGTGAGACTAATGGAAAGTTTTGTCCTCTCGGGAAAAGCCAGAACGGTCTTTCGTCTTATTGAGCTCAAGGCCAAACGCGAAGAGGCCGCCCGACAAGAAAAGAAACGTAATCCCAAGAATAAAAAGAGATAGATACAGGATTTATCCCTAATAAACATTAATTCGTTTATTAATTCTTCTCTAGAGTCGTCTAATTTATATATAGAGCTCCCGGTACTTATACTGCTGCCGGGAGCTTTCGTTATCTAGAGAGGCTGCACTACGGCTGGGGGAAGTAGTTATTAAACAGCCAGAATATCGCCGGTATGGAGATAACCGAAAAAACAAAGCTGGAAAAGACGAACTGATTGGATATTGCTTTATTGCCACCGGCGCGCTCAGTCATGATGGGTGTACCGGTGATAGGTGGTACGGCGCTTTCCAAGAAAAAGAGGAGGGCGATTTCATAGCTGATATCAAATCTCGCTTGGAGTAATAACAGACCACCCAGACAGGCGAGAGGGAAAACGATGTTTTTGATACTTATGAACTTTACTAGTTCCAATACGTATATTTTACCCTTTTGCTTGAAGTCAAGGTAAAGACTACCACCGAGGATAATCATGATGAGCGGTAATGCCATCCCGCCCATGATCTGCAGAATATCCTGAATGAAATCAGGCAGGTGTTCTCTGCCGTTAAATAGCTGTACGATAATCGCGAGGAGCGTGGCGAAAAGAATGGGATTGAATATGCGACTCCATTGTACTTTCTCCGGTGCTCCCTTCCTGAAGAAAAACTGGTAGGTACTAAAGAACATGATAGGGTGTATGATAATGAAAATATAGAGCTGGGTCAGGTAGATGGAATCGGTCCCGAAGACTCCGCCTATTATTATCAGAGGGAAAAACAGGCCGTTCTGGTAAAAGAGATTCATGCCGAATTCACCCCGCGTCTCTTTCTGGGATACGAACATGGTTATCAGCGTCAGGACGAGTGAAAAGGCGGCAAAAAGGAACCACCAGAGCGGCAGCTGCCACCAGCTGGGCAATTCATCGGGGGTGAAATTTACCAGGATACTGGCAAAGACGAGACAGGGTAGGGCGATGTCTATCGCCAGCCGGGAGAGAAAGCCCAGAACGTTTTCCGGTATGATACCTCTTCTGGTTATCCAGAATCCCACGGCACCGATACCCAGGAGTACCAGCACCGATTGCAGCACGATGACGAAAATATCCATCTATACCCACTATTTTATACTACTCATAGCGGTAGGGAAAGTCTTTGGTGAATTAAGTGTGAGTAGACATAAAGTTACGGTTGACTTAAGTATTAGGTTATATTTTATTTTTGGAACAGGACTATTTGACTATATCATAAGTGATTTTTACAGGCGATAATTAGATTGAGGTTTCAAGATAATATGACAAATTTTTTTGCAGGTAAGTCAACTAAGCATTCTGAAATAACTGGCACGCTGGATAAGCAGCCACAGGAATTCAAGCTGGGAGATATTGTTGAGAGCAAACAGGATATCGTGGCGCCAGAGGGCAGTAAAGGAATTGTCATTCTAGAATATATTGAAGGTTCTCCCCCTGATTACGATATTTACTGGTTTCATTCCGGGATTGCCAGTGTATTTAGAGAAGACTTAAAACTCTGTGCCGGTATGGAGGACAAAAACCTCTGCAAGCACTGTGAGTATAATAATTTATGCCCAAATCTGGATGAAATAGTGCGCTGTGACATTAGTGAATTCGGTGAATGGAGAATGGAAGGCGAATCAGATGTAGAGGTCTGCCGACAACGTAAATGTAAATATCTGGATGTGTGCATGTCAGAAAACTGGTTGCCGGATTCAGGATAAGAGTTACCGATGGTCTTCTCGTCTTATTCGTCTTCATAGAGGTTTGTTAGCGTTTTAAGCCTCATTTGATATATTACTATTATCATAAATATCGGGGGAGACTCCTTATTATAATGGCGAGTACATTATTAGCCTTCTTGGATTTATATTTTTTTCCAGTGTAACGGGTTCGAAACCGAGCATAAATTTTAGCGTTAATCTCAATGGATATATGGTTTCCTTAAGGCAATATATTTCCGCCAGAAGTTACAAAATAAGGATACTTATTGGCTCGCTGTTTGCTACCGTAGTCGCTGATGGTATTATCACCAAGTTTCTTATTGACAGGGGATTCGCGCAAGAAGGTAATCCGTTTCTGGCAGACTGGGTAGCAAGCGAAAAACTCTTATATTTTAAGATACTGGGAGGGTTTCTGGTCGCCTTCTATTTGTGGAACATTAATCGGCGACATCCCAAGCTATCTATCTGGCTGAGTTCATTATTTCTCACAGGATATATCTTCATTATTGTCTGGAATTTGCTTTTGCTTCTGTAATTAACGATAATAATCTAACAAATACCAACCAAACTGCTGCCCTGATAATCTGCTGTACCTGGCAGATGAATTTGTGAATTAACATCGTTTTCGATAAGGCTATAGTGAAACCCGGTAATCAGGAGGTATCGATCGTGAGAAAAGCATTTTTCCTGTTTTTTCTAACGCTTTCTGTTATGTTGGTTCCAGCAGCTTGTAGTTCATCGGATACCGTGACCGTATCGAATGAGCAGCATGCAATTCCCGCTCATTTTGAGACCTATACTCAAGAAGGTCATTTCAGCATTTCCTATCCACCGGATTGGCAGGTTGACCTGGCAATAATGGAAGCAATAATGGAGATTGCCAGGAGTGAGGTTGAGGCAACGGGTCCAAATGCGGGAATTGAGAATGTTAGCATGTTATTCTTTTGCGGAAAAGAGACCCTGGATGGATACTATCCCACCGTGAGTATATCCATTGACCTGAGGTCTGAAGACTACCGGACGCTGGACGAGGTGGATAGTGCCAATAGTCTGTATGATGAGTTGTACACGCCCGGCTACAAAGAGTTGTCCCGGAAGAAGGAAATCATTGATGGCAGGGAGGTTAGTATTCTCGATTGCCAGGATAACGATCCCAACTGGGGGAAGTGGCGGTACATTCAGTTAACGACCGTTGAGGGTGACTTTGTGTGGCTGGTCACCTGTGCCTGTGAGTATAATGATTTCGATGAGTGGGAAGACACGTTCTATAGCATTGTAAGAAGCCTTGATATACTGAACTGATTGTTCCGTTAATTATCAGACATTAATCAATATTATGGAGGTATAAAGTACCTTCATAATCATTACCAATGACTCATTTTAATCTTTAAAAATAACCTTTATCCTAAGATACGGGGGAGGTGATTTATCGTGATTACAGCCATACACTATGAAGTGTTGTCTCCCGCGATGAAGGTTAAACTTGATCCAACCTACCGTCGGTCTCTTCAAGCGGAACGACACCAAAGGATTGATAGATTCTGGAACAATTCTACCCGGAATAATCATGAGACGGTTCTTCCATTCACCACCAAAACCAGAGCTTATGGTACATATAAGGAGATAAAACGGTAAACAACTGATTAAAAATCTTCATCAGAATATAATTAGAGGACCATGTATTTCATTCATATTTATTTTTATTTCTAGGAAATCATTTGAGGTAGTAAATTATGAACTCAATAATAAGAAAGCAAAGAATAATTAATCAGAACAATATAGGTAATAAGTATATTCCTAAACCATATAAAGCCTGGGAAAAGGAAAAAGAGAAAGAAGACCCATTTTATGTATATATTCTAAATTTTGAGAACGGGTCTTTCTATATTGGTCATTCACGGGAGCTTAAAGAGAGAATACTCGAGATCAGGAATGACAATAACATATCGGGTTTCGGCAAAGAACCCAAGCTTCAGTATTTTGAGATACATCCAAATCGCCAGGCAGCAATGATTCGAGAAGCTGAAATTAAAGAGATATATAAGAATAACAACCGTGAAATATTGAGCATGATTAGCCGTTTTCAGGACCTGGTTAAAGAACTGGATTTTGAATAGAGAAATGTTGCATACAAAATTCTCTTTATATGAAGTTATTCATTATGCTTGTGGAATTCAATCATATCGAAGTTAACCGGATTCCTTGCATCCCAGCATACCAGTTGGCGTTCCTTGGTGATTGATTTAATAATATCTTCATAGCTTGTAAAATCCCCGGATTTCAGGTTGTAGTTGTCGAAGTAGTTCAGATTTCCTTCTTGAGAAGTGAAAGCGCAGACAGTATGGCTGTATCGAATCGGATGTACCAGGGCAGTAACCAGAACTGGATTACTATCAGGATTCCACCTATTTAACAACTCAGCAGCCACTGTTGAGAAACCATCGCAATCATCCTTCTTTTTCGCCCATGTCGTCTGTGGATAACTGATACAGTCGAATAAATGCAAAGGTCCATCCATTGTCCATGTTATCATATGTAATGATGCTTCTATGTCCTGTAATGTACCCGCTTCTGGAAGAACAGTCGACAGATATTTGCGTTCAAAGAGCCGCCGGCGAAACTTAGACCAAATGTAACGTCCGCGACGAAGCCAACAGCTTAGAAACCAATCTACAATACATCTCATTGTATCCACTCCTCCTAACCCTTATTGTCGGGATAGTCACCATATCCACTTTTCTCCATTCGGTTTAGCTTTCGCTAGCTTTTTTAAGATAATAACCACCCTTTAACCGAAATTAGCTTCAAAATAGGTGGTTATTTCTTGTGTGGTGCCGAAGGTCGGACTCGAACCGACACGAGGGTTGCCCCTCAACAGTTTTTGAGACTGTCGCGTCTACCCATTCCGCCACTTCGGCATGAGCCTCTTCATTCTAAGGGAAATCGGTTGATAGTGCAATAGTATTCTCTTGCACACCCCGTTCTTTATTGCTA
>DUFB01000078.1 GCA_011192005.1 Dehalococcoidia bacterium | reverse complement strand
CGAAGTCGCTTCCATGGTGAAAAAGGTCATCGCCGAATACGGCAAAATCCATATCCTCTGCAACGTCGCCGGTGGTATCATCCACAAGGATAACATCCCCATAGATGAGCAGGACCCCGCTGTCTGGGAAAAACAACTAAAACTCAATCTCGTCGGCACGATGAACGTGAGTCGAGCTGTCGTCCCCACAATGAGGGCGCAGAAGTACGGCGTTATCGTCAACATCGGATCCGGTAGCACCCACCAGTATACCATGGGCGTCGGGACATACGCCATGTCCAAATATGCCATCGACCTGTTCACCAAGCAGCTTGCTTTCGTCGAAGGCAAGTCCGGTATCCGGGTTAACTGTGTCGCTCCCGGGCCGGCCCCGACCAATTTCGGTGCCATTCTACGCGAAGACATGCCCGACCCCCCGACCGAAGAGATGAAGAAGATGCGAGCGGCCATGCTCGGCTCGTTTCCCTTGGGACGCATGGGTACCGCCGCTGATATCGCCAACGCTACCGTCCTGCTTGCTTCGGACGTAACCAGCTATATCACCGGCCAGGTTATTCATGTCTCCGGTGGCTCCGTGATGTAGCAGATACCACTAATCCATGGGGGCTTGACCGGAACAGGCAGATCTTGACAAGCCACGGTCTTCCTAGCATCGCATATATCCGCCCATATCGTCGGCCAGATTCTCTGCGTCGATGGCGGTTCCACCATGCAGTAAAAACTAATGTTAAATTTTCATAACAAAACTCTAACCATAGCTGGCGGATTGTTGACAACTGTCATGTCCTGTGGTAAAAAGAAAAAAGGAGCTCTTGGTACATCCTGAGTCCGACTCCGGAGGTATGCAATGAAGCTTCATGCTTTACTGGAAGTCTGGCAGGTGGACAGTTGATGCCCTGTGGTCAGACAGGGCAAACGGAAACGAACTCGGCTCGTAAATAATAAAAAGGGGTAGTTGAAAAAACCCTATTCGGTGTAATTGCCGGGAGTGAGTTGAGTTCGAAACCAGTTAACCTTGTGAATGGAGGTTGCTCTTTCGAGCAACCTCCATTAGTTTATATTCATAATTAGTTGTTCTTCGTTAATCAGCCGTTCACTCATCGGGGCGGAGCCCGGTTCGGTCCAGAAGATCGGAGTAAAATTCAGCGATATCCTCATCGTAAATTTTATCCTCTGCTTTGATGAACGGTGTTATAAGTGCTTCTTTATATATCCTCTCAATATCGGGGAGCAGAGCCGTTAGGCTTTCTGATAAATTATCTGTAATATTATCAGTGGTTATTTCATCGGCCTGTGTCGGCAGAACTGACTTAGCGCCAAGGATTAGCAGTCCACAAACCACTACACCTGACATAAATGCAGCTACTAACCTCATTTTTATACTCCTTCACCCACCAATCCGGTATCCCTGCTCACGGTATTATTCTGACAAATTAACGTTAAATCCAATATTAAGACCATAAATAATATATAAAGGTTAGGTTAAGTTTGTATAAAGATCGTAGCTGCTTGACACATCGGGTACGCCACGACTAAAATATCGGCGATACCCTGTAAATTTCCGTATATTTTTATACCTCCGGGAGGCTTGATGGACAGGACAATTCGCACCGTTCCGGCCATTCTCACCGACGATCCCATTGCTCTGGGGAAAATGGTACTCCAGACCGAGTCTTTCACCGACTTTGCCCAGTTCGATATCATGGACGGGCATTTCGTGCCTTCGACAAGCGTTACCTGCCAGCAGATTGCAGCCCTGGAAACGAAGCTGTCGTGGGAAGTACACCTCATGGTCATGCATCCGGAAAATTACCTGGAAGAATTCAAGCAGGCCGGGGCGCAGAAAGTCGTCTTTCACTACGAAGCCACCCCCTCCCCCGAAAGCATCATCGACCGTATCAAGAAACTCGATATGCAGGCAGGACTGGCGGTCAATCCGGAGACTCCCGTCTCCGCTATCTCCCCGCTGGTAAAGATGCTGGATAGCGTGCTTTTCCTTTCGGTTAATCCCGGTTTTTACGGGGCCAAATTCATTCCCGAGGTCTTGAAGAAAATCGTTGACTTCCGTAAAGCACACTCGGCGAAGGAAGTCGGCATTGACGGCGGTATCAAGGAAAATAACATCGCCGAGATAGCCGCTACCGGCGTGAACGTTATCTACATCGGCAGCGCTATCTACCTCCAGCCCGACCCTGCTGAAAGCTACCGCCGTCTCACCAGGCTGGCTGAGGTATACGCTCCGTAATAATCAACACAGTTATTCTTGTTTTTCAAGCTTCGCTGCTGGCTATAAATAAAAAGATATGGAGAGATTTTTATGTTTAAAGTAAAAGCCACGGTTACCGGTTACGGTAAAGACGAGACGAAAGGCCCATGCCACATGCGCCTCAGGATAGGCGATGAAGTAGTGTATAACGGCGAGACCATCTCCGGCAGGGTTTGCCCCAACATGATGGCGCCGTTAGCCCGGGCTTTTGCCGAGCTTTTTGCCTCAGGCGGCCGCCATAAAGAGGGCGAAGCCCCCGGCAGCTACTACCCCTTCTGGCATTCCCCCCAGAGCGTTTACGACCCCGCCTACAAGAAATACGATGGAGTGGGCTTCCGTCCTACCCTGGAAAGACCGGAGGAAGGCTACAAATTCGTTGCTGATAAAACCCTGTTCGATAATCCCCCGGGCGGCAAGTGGATTATCGGCAAAGGGACCGAGAAGAAAGATATATCGCTGACCTGCGGCGACAGCCACACTTTCGTGCAGTTCAAGGTAGAGGCGTTCGATTTAGCCGACCATGGTGATGCCCTTCCCTATTTCCGCCGTGCGATGACGATATTGAATAAAGTCGTCCGCAAGCCGGGGATTGCCATGGACAAGATAATCGACGAATTTACTCCCCACGATAGAGATAATATCTATCCGTCTCTGGGCCAGAATATCATCGCGATACTGGTGGGAGAACTCGAGGTTCTGGGCTACGTCGTGGTGGAAAACAGTACGGTCACGGCAACCGAAAAGGGCAAAAAGAAACTGGCGAGTTTTATAGAGAGTCTGACTGCGGAAGAAAAAGAAGCTCTGAAGCTGTAACCATTCCGCTGTTATAGTTGAATCGGTGGGCCGCTCTCCGATTCTGTCTCATCTTCACCGCCCCAGTTCTGCATCAGTTCCTTTAGTTTCTGGGCAAGTTTGGAACTGTCACGCAAACGCTCGATAAAGACCGGACATCCCTCGAGCAACGAGTTCTGGGCGGCCGTTGCCATGCTGGAGAGGAGATTTTGCATACCCAGGTCCATCTGAGAAGGAATTCCCATCCCCGGAGCCTGCTGCTCCAGCTGCCGCCGAATATCTTCGGCGGTAAATTTCATCGGCATGGCACAGCTCTTATACCAGGGACATTCCTTGCACTGGACTATCCCGTAGGCTTCGTTAAGTATATCATCCATAACCTGCTCCCTTACGAAAACATCATTCTAACAATTCACGCAATCTCTGTTCCACATGCGCCTTGCTCATAAAAGCCCCCACGTCACTATACCTTATTATACCACGTTCATCAATGAAAAACGTGGCCGGAATCCCCCTTACATTGTACTTATTAGCCACTTCCCCAGTCGTGTCCAGCAGCACCATAAAATCAAATCCATTGGCCTCCATGAATCCCGCCGCTGTGAAGCCGGACTCGTCGATGTTTACCGCTATGAGTACCAGGCCAGACGCCTTCCATTTGATATCTTCATATATCTCCTGGAAAAATGGCATCTCGTAACGGCAGGGTCCGCACCAGCTTGCCCAGAAGTTAAGCATAACCGCATTTCCCCGGTAATCACTGAGCGAGACCACCTCTCCTTCCAGGTTCATCAGCTCGAAATCCGGTGCCTTACTATCCGGCTTTATCGAGGAGCAGCCTGTCGAGATAAAAGTTATGGCAATAACCAGGCAACACACAAGCAAAAGCACATACTTTTTCCCCATGATATCCTCCCTGCTACTTACTACGGAGCGAAAGACGCCATCCAGTCCAGTTGTTCGGTCAGAATGAGAATACCGATGATAATCAGCAGCAGACCACTGATAATATGAATCACCAGGGTATACTTCTGAATTCGTTTTATAACCGGTATCAGGTAATCGAAGGCGATGCCGATGACTAAAAACGGGATGCCCAGTCCGAGTGAATATATCACCAAAAGGTAAGCGCCTTCCCAGGCTCTTTCCTGCGTGGCGGCTATCGCCAGGATGCTGCCCAGTATCGGCCCCACGCAGGCCGTCCAGCCGATGGAAAAAGCCGCCCCAACGAGAAAAGAGCGTACGTAACCGGTGGTCTTTCCCAGGCGCGGCGACAGGCGTTTTTCATAATTAAGCCAGCTTATTTTCCTTGACGCCAATATGAGAACCCCGAAGGCTACCAGGAGACCCCCGGCTATTTTTGCCAGAATATTATAATCGGGTACTATGGCATAACCGGTGAATCCGATAATCGCGCCCAGAAAGGTATAGACCACGGTGAAGCCCAGTACGAAACTGAGGGAGTGGAAAAACACCGGAATCCGAATGCCTCCACGTGACTCGAAAATCCCCGGGCCGTACAGGCTGGCGAGATACACCGGGACCATCGGCAGCACGCAGGGGGAAAAGAAAGATAAAATCCCACCGGAAAAAGCCAGCGCCAGCGTTACATTCTCATCCACTGACTACATTTTATACTCTACTGGCACTGTTTGCCAGAGACTATAGTCACATCATATTCTTCTTCTCGTGGAATTTATTGACTATATGTATCACCTGTGCTAATCTTATAATTCCAGAGAGATGTAAAACACGAAATTGAACCGCTGGAGACAGGAGAAGGGGCACCGCCAATACCGGCGTAATTTTTATAAAGAGGAGGAAATCATGCCGCTATATATTATGATGACCAACCTCACCGATGAAGGCAGAAAAACGGTAAAGACAAATCCCCAGAGAATCAAGGAAGTCAACAAAGAAGTGGAGGCGATGGGTGTAAAAATACTCGCCCAGTACGTTACTCTGGGCCAGTACGACTTCATCAATGTTCTCGACGCACCCAATAACGAGACCATCGCTAAGGTTGCCACCGAACTTGGTTCGCGCGGAACCCTGCAGACCACTACCCTTGCCGCCCTAACCCTTGATAATTTTATCAATAGTATGAAGTAAACGAAGCAGTTCCCTCATACGGGTGCCCCGTTTCAGTCCCGGTACAGGAAGAAAATATCGTATGCCAAGGGAGGATAAAATCAAGCCGCTGAGTTTCACCCAGATTTCGCTTTACCAGACCTGTCCTCTTTCCTACAAGCTGCGGTATATTGATGGACTAAAACCTAAAGATAAGTGGTATTTCAGCTTCGGAACCACCCTGCATAACTGCGCTGAGTTCTTTTTCAGGGTAAACACACCCACACCCCCTACCCTGAATGAACTCCTGGCATATTACACACAAAACTGGCTTTCTCAGGGGTACGAATCAGCGGAAGAAGAGGACGAATACAAAGAATCCGGTAAAAAGATACTTACCGAATTCTGGAAGATTCACAGTACCGATTTCCATCTGCCCGTGGCTCTGGAGAAAAGATTTCTCGTAGATATCGAGGGTATTAAGCTCATGGGCTTTATTGACAGGGTGGACAAGCTGGAAAGCGGCGGCCTGTCCATTATCGATTATAAATCTAACAAAGAGCTGTTTACCAACGATTATCTCCAAGATGACCTCCAGCTTACCATTTATCAGCTGGCCGCCGAACAGACCTGGCCGCTGCCCGTGGAAAAACTCACCCTTTACCACCTCCGCTCCAACACGCCCTGCAGTTGTCTTCCCCGCGACCCCGCCCGGCTCGACCAGGCCCGACGGCTCATCCTCGAAGTGGCTGATAACATCCTAAGCGAGAAATTCCCCGCCGTGGAGAACCAGTTCTGCCCGTGTGATTTCCCCGAGCACTGCCCCTACTACCGGCACCTGTACATGGAACCAGCCGCAGCCCGTCAGGACCTCCTCCCAGGTATCGCCGCCACCGAGGCGGTCGAACGCTATGCCTCGCTCAAGGCACAAATCAACGAGCTTGAAACCCAACTGGAAGAAGCCAAACGGGTTATTACCGATTTTTGCCAGGCCGAGGGTTTGAACCGCATCTACGGCGAAGAGCACGAAATCACCTATAAACTCATCGAGCGCACCGGATTCGATGCGGACGAGGTCAGGGTGCTGCTCGAGCCGGAAGGACTGTGGGAAAAGGTGCTCGGACTCGACCCGTCGCGCGTGCGGCAGCTACTGACCGATAAGGAAATCTCTAAAGAAATCAGAGAAAAACTGGAATCCATCAAACGCGTAACGGGCACTCATTCACAGCTTCAGGTTAAGAAACGCATTACCGATGAAGAATAACCCTGATACTCCCCGTGTTGAACTCGAGGAGGTAATATGTCCCTTGTCTTTTGCTCCTGGAGTGGCGGCAAGGACTGTTGTCTTGCCCTTTTCCGGGCATTAAATCAGGGAATGACGGTACGTTACCTGGCGAACATCGTCTCTGAAGATGGCCGGCGCTCCCGCAGTCATGGGATTTCTGCCGAAGTTATAAGGGCGCAATCGCAAGCCCTCGGCATCCCTGTCATTCAGCGCCCCACCACCAACGAGAATTACGAAACGGTGTTTATCGATATGCTCCGGGAATTCAAGCGCGAAGGTATCGAAGGTGGGGTCTTCGGCGATATTGATTTCGACCCCCACCGCGAGTGGGATGAGAAGGTCTGCCGTGAGGTGGGTCTAAAACCATCTTTACCGCTCTGGAAGGAAGACCAGACAGCCCTCGTGCATGAGTTTATCGATGCCGGCTTTGAATCGGTTATCATCACCGTCAAAGGCGAGTTCTTCGGCGAGGATATGCTGGGCAGAAAAATTGATAAATACCTCCTATCACACCTGGAAGAATTTGCCAGCAATGGTAATGTCACCCCCGCCGGCGAGGCTGGCGAGTATCATACGCTGGTCATCGATGGGCCCATTTTCCAAAAACGACTGGAAATCCTGCAAAGCGACACTACAGAGAGAGAAGGCTACTGGTATCTCCAGGTTCACCAGACCGGGTTCAAGGATAAATAATCAGAGGACATTATTATGAAAGTAATCGCTAAAATTATCTCGCAGGAAGGGACGTGCCAGGCTGGCCATAAGATCGGGGATGAGTTCGTGATGGGTCAGACGACTCCCGCGGGGATGTGCTCCTGGGCTTTCTATACCCTGTTCCCCTTCGCCGAGCCGCTCGAGTTCGGCGGTTCCTTTCCCTGGGAAAGCGGTCCGGATAAGGCCCGGGTGGCCTGCCCCGACCCGGATAATCTGGTGATTTTCGAGTTGAGACGGGTGGAATAGCTTTACAATATCAGGAACAGCAGCTCTTTGATATTCCAGCCGACGATTACCGCCAGCAGGGCTATGGCCGGTATCAGGTATTTCCCCGGCACCAGCCAGCAGATTAACAGCGGAATGAATACCTTCATCACCAGCAGCGATGATGTTGACGCCAGGGCGGCTCTCATAAACGGGTTAAGCTCGGGATAACCCATCTGCACCGCCAGGACGGTTAGACACAGGTCAATTGTCTGTAATAACAGGTACAGGACTTTCAGGGTAATATTCCATGAATCGTCCTGTCTGCTTTTTACCGTGGCTATTTTGATGGGTCTGTAGTTGTTTCTCCGTCCGAATACCATATCTCTATCTTCCCGGCGTTTTCCTGTCCGCGTTACCCGGCATCTCTACTTATCAGCCTACCGGTAAATCTTTGAATAATTCATAAAAAACGGACGGTAAAATGTAAATATTCCGTAAATTCACGCGTCCGCCGGCGCTATCAATCGTCTTTTGTCCACCTCCTTCCTGTGCTATACTTTAGGAAAGTATTTTCTCCCGTGAGGTAGTCGCTTGACCTCTCCTGATGATGTCAGCCGTAAAATAGAAAAGCTCAGGTCGGAGATAAACCACCACAATTACCGTTATTACGTCCTGGACAGCCCGGAAATCAGTGACGCCGAATACGACGACCTGATGCGTGAGTTGAAACAGCTGGAGGAGCAATACCCGCAGTTCCTAACCGAAGACTCGCCTTCGCAGCGGGTCGGTGCCGCGCCCGTCGAGGCTTTCGGTGTCGTGGCGCACCCCCAGCCGCTGCTCTCACTCGGCAATGTCTTCTCCGAGAACGAGCTGGAAGCCTGGTATAACCGCACCTTAAGATTAGCCGGCAACTCACGGTTCGACTTCGTGGGGGAGCACAAAATCGACGGCCTGGCGGTGGCGCTGACCTATATCGACGGTAAACTTGCTACCGGTGCTACTCGCGGTGACGGCTTTCGCGGCGAGGATATCACCCAGAATCTGCGTACGGTCAGGAGTATCCCGCTTTCACTTACCAGCGACGCCCCGCCCCGCTTCGAAGTACGCGGCGAGGTTTTTCTTTCCAGGCAGGGTTTCAAAAAGCTCAATGAACAAAGAGCAGCAGAGGGACAGGCCCTATTTGCCAATCCCCGCAACGCTGCGGCGGGTTCGGTGCGCCAGCTGGATTCACGCATTACCGCCCGGCGACCTCTGGATATCTATATCTACATGCTCGGCTGGGCTGAGGGCAAGACTACCCCAGCTACCCACTGGGAGACCATGGAATACCTGAAATCGCTGGATTTCAAGGTTAATCCCAACAATCGCCAGCTGCAAGACCTGGACGCTGTTAAAGAATACTACCGCATCTGGGAAAAACAGCGGGAAGACCTCCCTTACGAAGCCGATGGCATCGTTATCAAGATAAACCAGCTCAACCTCCACGATGAGCTCGGCGATACCGGCCATGAGCCGCGCTGGGCGATTGCCTACAAGTTCCCCGCCGTTCAAGGCACCACCCGTTTGAAGGACATCGGCATCAGCGTCGGCCGGACGGGCACCCTTAATCCCTACGCCATCCTGGAGCCGGTCTCGGTGGGAGGTGTGACCATCAAGCAGGCCGCTCTCCACAACGAAGACGATATCCGGCGCAAGGACATCCGTATCGGCGATACGGTCATTATCCAGCGCGCCGGCGAGGTTATCCCCGAGGTCGTCGGCCCAATTGCCAGCAAACGGACGGGAATTGAGAAGGAGTTTTCATTAATAGCGAAATTGCCTAAAAACGAACAGGGCGAGCCCGCCTGTCCTTCCTGCGGTAAAAACAGCATCGTCAGGCCGGAGGGCGAGATCATGTACTACTGCGTCAACTCGGCCTGTCCCGCCCAGGCACAGCAGCGCATCGAGCACTTCACCTCGCGGGGAGCCATGGATATCCGCGGGATCGGCGAAAACCTCAGCGCTATGTTGTTCAGCCAAGGGCTGGTCAAAGACATCGCCGACCTCTACCGTCTCAAGGACAAAAGGGATGAACTTACAAACCTGGAAAAACTCGGCGAGAAGAGCGCCGATAACATCCTCGCCGCCATCGAAAAGAGCAAGAAGCGACCACTGAGCAGGATTATCTTTGCGCTGGGTATCCGGCACGTCGGCTCGGAGACCGCCGAGATACTGGCCGATGAGTTCCGCACTATCGATGATCTGGCCAATGCCACTGCGGAACGCCTGGAGGAAATATCCACCATCGGCCCCAAGATAGCCGAGAGTATCGCAGCCTTCTTCCAACAGGACGAGAATAAAGATATTCTCACCAGACTGAAGAGCGCCGGTGTTTTCCCAGAAGAAATGGCTGCATCAAAGCCTGCCGATTTACCCCTTTCCGGCAAGGAATTCGTCCTGACCGGACGTCTGGAAAGTCTGTCCCGCCCCGAGGCGGAGGCAAAAATTAAGGCCCTCGGCGGTACTGCCAAGGGCAGCGTTACTCGCAAGACCGACTACGTCGTGGCTGGCGCTGACCCCGGTTCCAAGCTGACACGCGCCAGGGAGCTGGGAATACCCGTTCTGGATGAAAAGAAATTACTGGAGATGCTAGAGAATAAGTAATGAAATTGATTGTTGGCCTCGGTAATCCCGGGCTTTTCTACGCTAATAATCGCCATAATATCGGCTATATGTGTGTTAATCGTTTTGCCCGCGACCACAAAATACGCTTCAACAAGAAACAGGGACTGGCTCGCATCGGCACGGGAGAAATCGATGGCGAAAAGGTGGTGCTGGCACGTCCCCAGACCTTCATGAACGAGTCCGGCGAGGCGGTCAGCCGACTGGTTACTAAGTATAAAATCGGCCTCTCCGACCTTGTCGTTATACATGACGACCTCGACCTGCCCGCGGGTAAACTCCGCCTCCGCCGGGGCAGGGGTTCCGGAGGTCACAAGGGAATCGAGTCCATCATTGCCCACCTGGGGAAAGGTGATTTCTACCGCGTCAGGGTAGGCATCGGCCGGCCGGACATACCGGAAGATTCGGATATTGATAAAGAACAGGCAATCATCGACTACGTTCTCACTGGTTTTACCCGCGAGGAGAAGAAAATAATCGATGGCGTTATCCCCGAGGTCAGCCGGGCTATACTCTGTTTGCTCACCGAAGGGATAGAAGCCGCCATGAACAAATACAACTGACTTATCATGCAAATCGAGAATAAAACCGTTTTAACTATCAAAGCAATCCACCTGACGCTGTTTATCCTGATGATAATCAGTCTCTTTTATACCCTCTATTGCGCCATCGCCGGGGTCTATAACCTGCTTTTGCTTGCCGCCATGATTATGATACTAATCGATGGACTATCTATCGCTCTCAGCCGGGGACGCTGTCCCCTCACCATCCTCGCCGAAAGACACGGGGCGAAAAACGGCGCCGTAACTCACCTCATCGTTGGCAAATGGGCGGCGCGCTATGTGTTCAAGTTCTTCATTGTCCTTTTCATCATCGAACTTATCTGGCTCGGCATAGGGTATTTCACAGGATAATTATCGCTAGACCAGCGCTTTGCCCCAACGTGAACCCAGGTGATATAATTTAGCTAACTATACAGAAGAATCGCTCGTGAAAGAAAAACTCGTTTTTATTGCTGTTATTGGCGGCGGCGATATATCACCTCCGGTAGCAGTCATCGCCGAAGAGGTCGGACGAGAGATAGCTCGTCACGGCGCGGTGCTGGTCTGCGGAGGACTCGGCGGTGTGATGGAAGCCGCCTGCCGCGGCGCCGATGGTGAAGGAGGAATAACCGTCGGTATCCTTCCCGGTGACGACCGCCGGTCTGCCAACCCTTATGTTAAGATACCCATCGCCACCGGCATCGGGTACGCCCGTAACGCCGCGGTAGCCAAGTCCGCCCAGGCCGTTATCGCCATTGACGGCAGCTACGGCACGCTCACGGAAATCGCCTACGCCCTCCAGAGCGGCGTCCCCGTTATCGGACTGGATACCTGGTCGATAGCCATCGACGGCAGGGAAGACGATAGTATAATCCGGGCCAGCAGCCCCAAAGAAGCTGTGGAAAAGGCCCTGGAGCTTATTAAAGACCGCCAATCTTAGGGAGTACAAGATGTCAGCTATTAAAGAGGTAAAAGCCAGAGAAATCCTGGACTCGCGGGGTAACCCCACGCTGGAAGTGGCGGCAACCCTCGAAAGTGGTGCCGTGGGTCGGGCGGCCGTACCATCCGGCGCCAGCACCGGCAAGCATGAAGCGCTGGAACTCCGCGACGGCGACAACTCGCGCTATAACGGCAAGGGCGTCCTCAAGGCGGTAGCCAATGTCAATGGTGCTATCGCTAAAGCTATTACCGGCATGGATGCCGTCGACCAAGAAGCCCTCGACCGCAAGCTCATTGACCTCGACGGTACGCCTGATAAGTCTCAACTGGGTGCCAATGCCATGCTGGGAACGTCCCTGGCGGTAGCCTACGCCGCTGCCGGCGAGAAGAAAGTTCCCCTGTACCGCTACATCGGGCAGGCAGATAGCTATGTCCTGCCCGTGCCGATGATGAATATCCTCAACGGCGGCAAGCACGCTGCTAACTCGACCGACCTCCAGGAATTCATGGTCATGCCCGTAGGTGCCGAAAGTTTCAGCCGGGCGATGCAGATGGGCGCCGAGGTCTATCACGCCCTAAAAAAGGTCCTCAAGGACCGCGGACTGAACACCAACGTCGGCGATGAAGGTGGCTTTGCCCCCTCTCTCCCCTCCAACAGGGATGCCGTCGAGGCTATCCTGACCGCCATCGAGTCCGCCGGATACGAGCCCGGCAAGGACGTTTATATCGCCCTCGATCCCGCCTCCAGCGAGCTTTATCAAAACGGTCATTACGTGCTGGAGAGGGAAGGTAAAACGCTTAACTCCGCCGAGATGGTTGATTTTTATGTCAATTGGGTCAACGCCTACCCCATCATCAGCATCGAGGACGGCATGGCTGAAGACGACTGGGACGGGTGGCAGCTAATCACGCAAAAGCTCGGCAATAAAATCCAGCTCGTCGGCGATGACCTCTACGTCACTAACGTCAACCGACTCAGCCGGGGAATTAAAATTAAAGCGTCCAACTCCATTCTCATTAAGCTTAACCAGATAGGTACGCTGACGGAGACCATTGAAGCCATCAGGGTGGCGCAGCAGGCGGGCTGGACGGCGGTGGTCAGCCACCGCTCCGGCGAGACCGAGGATATCACCATCGCCGACCTGGCCGTGGGCATGAACACCGGCCAGATTAAGTCCGGAGCACCCTGCCGTTCCGAGCGTACCGCTAAATATAACCGCCTCCTCTATATCGAAGAAGAATTGAAAGAAAAAGCCAGCTATGCCGGCATGAGGGCTTTCGGCAATATAAAGAGGTAATTTAATACAATACATATACGCCATGTTATTCCCGCGAAAGCGGGAATCCAGAAAAGTATCACATAGAAAAGAGAAGAAATGACACAGGTGACCGACGGTATCCACTGGTTTAAACTACCCATGTCCCCGGAAGAACCGGACCGGGACCATCTCAACGTCTATCTCATCCGGGGTGATAAGGGTTATCTCCTCGTTGACTCCGGCTGGAACACCGATATCTCCTTCAATACCATGCACAACCACCTGATTAAAACCGGCGTTAGCTTCGGGGATATTTCCCAGATTGTGGTTACCCATGTCCATCCCGACCACTACGGTATGGCCGGCAGGATAAAACAGCTGTCTGGGGCGACCATCGCCATGCACCGTCGCGAAGAAGAACTCATCGAGTCACGCTATATCCACCTGGACGGACTCCTCCACGAGACCGACCGCATGCTGGTGGCTAACGGTGTTCCCTATGACGAGATGGTAGCCATGCGTGATGCCACCGTGGGCATGGAAAAGTATATCAGCCCGGCCTACCCAGATATAAGGTTGCGCGACGGTGATACCGTCACCACCGGGGAGTTTACCTTCCGGGTACTCTGGACACCGGGGCATTCCTCCGGTCACCTCTGCCTCTATGAACCCGATAAAAAGGTACTGCTTTCGGGAGACCATATCCTCCCCAAAATCACTCCCAACATCAGCGTCCACCCCCAGTCCATCGAAAATCCTCTCGGCAGGTATATCGATGCCCTCAAGGAGGTCAGAAAGCTGGACATTGAACTCGTCCTGCCCGGTCACGACGAGCCGTTTACCGATGCCAGGAGACGTATCGATGCCATCATCGAGCATCACATCCAGAGAAACCTAGAAATACTGATAGCGCTGCAGCATGAGACCAAAAATACCTACCAGATAGCCCGTGAGATAACCTGGGCTAACGGTACAGAATTTCCTGATCTGCCCGCTTTTCACAAGAGAATGGCCGTCTTCGAGACGCGCGCCCACCTGGACATGATGACCACCGAAGGCAACCTCGACGTATTACCCCGAAAAGGCGTTATATACTACCGGCAGAGATGATATAATATGTCCGGATGAAAAAAATCGGCATCACCACCACCGTTCCCCTGGAAGTGCTCTTGGCCGCTGACTGTCAGCCCGTCGACCTTAATAATGTCTTCGTCGGCGATTCCCGGCCGGAACGGTTTATCGCCATCGCGGAAAGGGACGGTTTTCCCCTTAACTGCTGTAGCTGGATAAAGGGCATTTACGGCGTCTGCCTGGAAACCGGCATCAAGGATGTAATCTGCGTTACCGGCGGGGACTGCTCCAATACCATCATGCTCATGGAAGTCCTCAGGCTCAGGGGACTCAACGCCATGCCTTTCGCCTATCCTGACCGACCTGACGTCGATGAAATGCAGCACGCCCTGTTAACACTCGCGGTCGTACTTGGTACCACGCTTGAAGCCGCTGAAAAGGTCAGAGAACAGCTCCGGCCCTGCCGCAAACTCGCTCTCAAACTCGACGACCTCACCTGGCGGGAAAATCTGGTCAGTGGCTGGGAGAACCATCTCTGGCTGGTCTCCACCTCCGATTTCAACGGCGATTTCCAAAAATACGAAAAAGAGATTGGACAACTGCTGGACGAAGTATCTCAGCGTCGTCCCCGCCCCGATGGAGAACTCAGGCTGGCTTACATCGGCGTCCCCGCCATTTATGCCCACGACCTTTATAGATACGTCGAACGCTACGACGGCAGGGTTGTTTTGAACGAGATACAGCGCCAGTTCGCCATGCCCGAGCCCGGGGCATCGCTGGCCGAGCAGTACGCTCGTTATACCTATCCCTACTCAATCCGCGAGCGTATTAATGATATTAAAACGGAACTCGAACGCCGGCGTATCGACGGTATCATCCACTACGTACAGGCTTTCTGCCACCGCGGTATCGGCGATATCATCTTCCGTGATGCTTTTGACCTCCCCATACTCACCATCGAAGGCAATGACGACTTTTTCCTGAATAACCACATCAGGACACGCATCGAGGCTTTTCTGGACATACTCCACCGTCAGCGTTCTGATACAACTAAAACTCGGTCGGTAAAGAAATCATGAATCAAGCAAGTAACTATAAAGCCTATGACATTGATTACCACATCACCGAGATATACGACCAGATAGAAACACAGACGGAAGATATCAGCTTGATAAAAGACCTGATTGGCGTTAACCGGTCACTCAGGATTCTCGAACCCTTCTGTGGCAACGGGTGGATTCTTGTCCCGCTGGCTCAGGACGGACACGAGATAGTCGGTATCGATAAGTCCGCTCCCATGCTGGAGTCGGCACGCGATAAAATCCGTAAACTGCCGCAGAACGTACGGAACAATATAATCCTCCATCAGGCCAATGTCTTAACACACGAATGGCCGCAGGACTTCGACCTTGTTATTCTCGGTGGTAACTGCCTCTATGAACTCGCTACCCCTGAGGAGCAGGAAAAATGTGTCTCTCTGGCACGAAACACCCTTAAAGCAAACGGCTATCTCTATCTCGATAATAACCACATGGAAGGTGATCTGAACCCAGAATGGCGTAAGTCCGCTATTCTTGAAAATACTTTTCCTACGGGTGTATGCTCTGACGGCACCCAGGTCAGGGTTACAACTCAGACTATCTGGTATGATGCTGAAAATCGTCTCACAAGGTCGCGCCGGACTGTTGAGATTATAACTCCCAACGGCAATACGCTTAAAAAAGAATGGATAGAAGGCTGCCATGCTCCTAGTACCTTTGAAATGAAAGCCTGGCTGTCTAAATACGGCTTTAATATCGAGAATATCTGGGGAGACAGAAATAAGTCCCCTTACACTGATGATTCGCCGCAGGCGGTTTTCTGGGCAAAACTTGTAAAAAAGCTCGGGACTGCCTAATATATACTTACGTAGGAGGTATGATATGACAACCAAGATAGGCATCAACGGCTTCGGACGCATCGGCAGGCTTACCCTCAGGGCAATGATGGCTTATCATAAGCACGACCTTGAGGTAGTGGCTATAAACGACCTGGCTGATACCAAAACCAACGCCCACCTGTTTAAGTGGGACAGCGTTTTCGGACCCTATCACAGCGAAGTATCCGTTGCCGAGAACGCCATCATCGTCGACGGACATAAAATCCAGGCAATCCAGGAGCGCGACCCCGCCGCTATCCCCTGGCAGAAGTACGGCGCCGATATCGTCATCGAGTCCACCGGTTTCTTCCAGGACGCCAACCAGGCGGTCGCTCATCGTAAGGGCGGTGCCAAGAAAGTGATTATCTCGGCTCCGGCCAAGAATGAGGACATCACCGTCGTCCTCGGTGTCAATGAAGATGCTTACGACCCCGCCAAACATAATGTTATCTCCAATGCCTCCTGTACCACTAACGGCATCGCCCCGCCCGTCAAGGTCCTCCACGAAGCCTTCGGCATTACCAAGGGGCTGATGACCACCATCCACTCTTATACCAACGACCAGGTGGTGCTGGATACCCTTCATAAGGATATCCGCCGCGCCCGTGCCTCCGGACTGAACATGATTCCCACCACTACCGGCGCCGCCCGACTGGTCGGCAGTCTCGTCGCCGGACTGGAAGGTAAAATTCACGGTTTCTCCATGCGCGTGCCCACTCCCACCGTCTCCGTCATCGACTTCGTCTGCGACCTCGGAAAAGATGTTACCGTTGACCAGGTCAATGCCACACTGAAGAAAGCCGCCGATGGGCCCATGAAGGGTATCCTGGAATACTGCAGTGAACAGCTGGTAAGTATGGACTTCAAGGGTAATCCCCACAGCTCCATCATCGACGGCCCCAGCACCATGGTTATCGGCGGCAACATGGTTAAAATTCTTGCCTGGTACGATAACGAGTGGGGCTACAGCTGCCGCCTCGGCGACCTGTGTGTCTTCATGGCTGAAAAAGGACTCTAAAACCGGGTTAAGATGGCGATAAATGTCAGTATCAGGCCCTGCCGCCAGGACGAATGTCCCGCCATATTCGAGCTATGGCAGGCGGCAGGCAGTATACCTTCTGTAACCGATTCCCTCCGGGCGCTGGAACTGGTCCTCCGCCACGATGCTGATTTACTCCTGGTCGCCGAAACTAACGGTCAGATCATCGGTACCATCATGGGCGGCTGGGACGGCTGGCGGGCCAACATTTACCGTCTGGCGGTACTGCCGCAGTTCCGCCGCCAGGGAATCGGCCGGGCGCTGGTCGGGGAACTGGAATTCCATTTCAGGCAAAAAGGAGCCCAGAAGATATCCATCCTGGTGGAAGGTAATGATGAACTGGCCAAGGTTTTCTGGAACGCTCTGGGTGATACGGGCTATCAATGCGACCCCCGGATTATCAGGTACACCAAAACTCTGTAAACGGTACATCCCCGCTTCCCGTTTCGGGTTTTGAGCCATTATCCAGGTCTCACTCTCTTCAACACGTAAATATCACATCACCGGTGCGTTACCGGAGATATTTTCAATATGACATACAGGTGTCAGCTATAGAAATGTACAATATAGAAAACACAATGGAATACCGGGACTATCTTTAAACTAATCCGACCATCCTCTCCAACACTTCTTGATTTGCCTGTCTGATGGTCATAGACTATAGAGACGAATGCACACAGAGGTTGTCGATGTGAAAAACTACGAGTATCACCGCATCGGGAAGCTTGCCGAACAACTGGAAATCGCCGGGATTGACCGGGAGATAACCGACCGGATTATGGAGGGCGGCGAAGATATCCTCCGTAAAACCAGCCCTGAGAAAAAGGCCGACTGGTTCAGAGGAGCCATGCACAGAATGAATAAGCTCCTCGATAGCAGGACCCGAAATGCGGTCCGGGAAGCCTGCGCCTGCTGTCTGGGCGGGCAACGATCAAAAATCTCCAAAGCAATCGCCGAAGAGAATGAATCCCTGAAAGATAGAATAAAAGCCGCCAACGAGGCACATTATGTGGGCGGCATTAAGATGCAGGAAAACGGAGAAATCCTGGCGCAGTTTGACCTGCAAAAGACAGCACCTTACCGGTGCTACTGCCTGCCACAAGCTAAAGAACCCCTGCCGATCACCTACTGCTACTGCTGCGGAGGCCATGTCAAGCATCATCTTCAGATAGCCCTCGGACGGAGTCTGGAGTGCACGGTGCGTTCCTCGGCACTTTCCAGCGGGGGCGGATTTCCCTGTACTTTCAGCCTGAGGATTGTAGAAACTTAAATAAAAATAAAAGTAATGCAAGCCGTCGTTCCTGATTACGGCAAACCGGGTGTACTGAAAATCCCCGGCGACCTTTACCCGGTAATCGTGCAGTACTTTAAAGGGCATCCCTGAACCTGTAATTCTACTATATCTTTGACTTTTTTTACTTTGTATCGATTTTATATGGCTATTTTCGTACCGGCGTACCTAAGTACTGATTGACTTTTATTGCGGAATTGCGTAAAATGGTACAACTGCCAGAAAAAAGGTGAGAGATGAGGCTTGTTGTAATCGGCTTCGGGCAATGCGGTGGCAGGATTGCCGATGAATTCGCGCGTCTTAACGCCAGAGCCCGAAGCATACGTGGTTTGCATATTATCACTGGCTCCTATGCCGTTAATACCGATATCGCTGATCTCAGCGGACTTCATACTATCAAGGCGAATTACGACCATCGCATACTTATCGGCAGCCGTAAGACCGGCGGACATGGCGTCGGGAAAATCAATGAACTCGGTGCCGAAATTGCCCGTGAAGACTCCGACAAGATAATCGAGACCGTAAGAAACAACAAATACTTCCCGGAGACCGATGCCTTCCTGTTGATTGCCAGCGCTGCCGGCGGTACCGGCTCGGGGGCGATATCGGTCATGACCCAGCAGATTAAAGAGCGCTATATAGATAAACCCGTCTACAATCTTATCATCCTTCCTTTCGAGCATGAAGAGTCCACCGAAGACAGGACCATTTATAATGTGGCTACGTGTCTCAAGTCCAGTTACCTGGTTGCCGACGCCATTTTCCTGGTTGACAACCAGAGATACGCCATGAAAGATTCGCCCATAAGCCTCAATCTCGCCAGGATAAATTCCACCATCGTGGCGCCGTTTTTCAACCTGCTCTGCGCCGGAGAAGAAAAGAAGCCCAAGTATATCGGCGCCAAGATACTGGATGCCGGCGATATTATTCAAACGCTGGTCGGCTGGACCACCCTGGGGTACGGTCGTTCCCAATCGTCGCTCTTCCGGTCGTTTTTCACCATGGGACGCGATTTCCGCAATAAAGCCACGGAAACTCAGAAAGGTATCCATGCTCTGGATGCTGCCGTCAGCGGATTATCCATAAAATGCAATCCGCTGGACGCCAAAAGAGCCCTGTATCTTGTCTCGGCCCCTGCCAAGGGCATCAATGTAGACCTCATTAAAGAGATGGGGACCTATATCAAGAATATGGCCCCGGAGGTTATCTTAAGAAGCGGCGATTATCCTCGTGAAAAAGGCAACCTTGATGTCACTCTCGTGCTATCGGAGATGAGTGATGTTGAAAAAGTCAGGAATTACTTCACAAAAGCCATCAATGTCATCGCTGAACTCAAGAAACGTCAGGCAGGCCTCATAAGCACACAGCGAGGGATTGATATCACGGTAAAAGATATACCCTCGCTGTTATAGTCCGATATTTCCGCGGGAAACACCGGTAATATTCTATTAATTTACCCCCTGACTCGCACCCCTTCCTCTCTGGTCTGAACTAAACGCTGCTCACCTGAAAAGTCATATTACTTGGCTATCTTGGAGTAAATCTGCCAGGCTTGCTCGATGGTCTGGTCGCGTACCTTCCAGGCTTTCTCAATATTGCCCTCACGCGCTGCCTGCGCCTGTTGAATGGCCGCTTCGTAAGCTGTCCTGGCGGTTTCTTCGGTATTCTTAAACGCTTCATCAGCCCGGCGCATGGCGTTTTCACGAGCCTGCAGAGCTTTCGATAATGCCTCATCCCGGTCTTTCATAGCTTGTGCCATGGCAGCATCATAACTCCTCTGAGCCTGTGCTTCCGCTCGCTTGTAGGCTTTGGCTACCTGCAATTCGTTTTCATGATATGCTTTGGCTACCTGTCGCTCGGCGTCCATGTAGGCCGCATAGGCTTTTTCTGCCTGCATCATTACTTCATCGAGCGGGCTCTTCGCTTCTGCCTCAACAGGTTTCGGGGTCTCTTCAACCACTGGTTTAACCTCCTCAGATTTTGTATTACTTTTTACCTCTGCTCCCGCAGATGGTTTTTTGGTACCTTTTTTCTGGTCAGCCACAGACACCTCCTTAGGAATACTTTATCGGTATTTCTTTACTATGTTTCACCTGATATAGAACATAAAATTGTAGGCGCTTAGTGCCCAGTATATTGCGCACCCGTTAAAAAGTCAAGCAGTCACAGGGCTTATGTTTCAGGTACTTTAGTCATAGGCCCCTGCCGTTTTAACCGCTACTTTATCGGTTGATTACCTGCGTTGTTTCTAATCTTTCCCTTCCTTATCCCCGCTATCTTCCTCCTTCTTGGGCCTCTGTGTCCTCTTGGTCTCATACATCCGGGCAAGAGACTCTAGACGCTCTTCTATCCTCTCTTCCTGTTCCTTGCTTATCTTTGTCGGTGGTGTACTGCTATCCGTCCTGCGTACAGTTTCTCTCATTGCATTAATTGCGGCCTCGGTTACCTTATAGGCACTCAATTCCTCCTCCTCGGCCTCAGCTGCTTTTTTCTTCACTGGCTCAGGTTTGGGCTTAGGCTTAGGCTCTGGTTCTGGCTCGGGTGCTTCTTCCTTCTCCGCCGATTTTATCAGCGTATCTTCATAAGCCTTCAGCGAGGATTCGGCGGTATCCTTGGCAATCTGTCCGGTAGCCTCGGCCCGGCTGATGGCGTCCCGGAAAGCTGAAATTGATACACCGGCGGCTTCTCTGGCTACCCGGGCCGATGCCTCGGTGGCTTCCTTGACCGCCTTCACTGTCCTTATTGCCGATTCGCGGGCAGCCTTTATCAGTCCTTCGGTAATTTCCTTAGATGTCTTGACAGCCGCTTCGGTTGTCTCTCTGGTTTCCTTGCTGACAGCCTCAACCCGCGCAATCGATTCTTTTATCCTGGCCTGCGATGTCTTGGCGATTTCCCGGGCTTCCTTTATCGCGGCATCGATAACTTCCTGGGCACGCTTCACCGACTCTTCTGCAGCGGCCTTTGCCTGTTCGTTTATTTCTTCAGCCCTGGTTACCGCCTCTTCAGATATACTCTTCGATGCCTCGATTGCTTCCTGGACAGCTTTCTCCGATTCCTCGGCAGCTGTTCGGGCCTGTAGGTTTATTTCCTCTATTCTGGCTACGGCATCCAGGAAATTACGGGTCGCTACCTCTGCTGACTCCCTGGCTTCTCTACTCAACTCTCCGGCCTTGTCGATGTATTCCTGGGAGGCCTGTACGGATGCCTGAGACGTTTCTTCTATAGCTTTCACCGCGGCTTCAGCGGCTTCCTGGGTTTCTCTGGCAACGGCCTGCATCGATTCCTGTGATTCCTTTACTTTTGACTCCAAAGACACCTGAGCTTCTCTGGCGGTGTTTTCAGCATCTTCTTTTGATTGTCTGGCAATCTCCTCGGCCGCCTCCAGCGCCTTCTCCATCGTTGTTTCGGCGAACTGCCTGGCTTCATCGGCGAGCAATGTCACTGTCTTCTTGGCTTCCTCGGCAGTATCCTCGATTTTCACCATTGCTGCTTCAACTTCTTTGACCGACTTTGAAGAAGCCGCCTGGGTCTCTTTTGTGATTTCTTCAACCCGGGCTATTTTTTCCTTAAAAGACGTCGCCGATTCCTCGGCTTTGTTTCTAGCCTCGATACCTATTTCTTCGGCTCTGGCTATTGCCTCGGTTGAAGCCCGCATCGATGCCTCGGATGCTTCCTTGATGGTTTTCATGGCATCTTCTACCGATAGATGAGTCTGCCGGGAGATTTCATCCACCTGTTGCTTTGTTTCCCGGGCTGCCTTCTCCGAGGCTTCCCTCGCCTGCTTGATTTCCTCACCCAGCTCCTCGACGCGGCTCATCACCTCCATAGCCAGCTTCTGCGCACCATCCGCCACTTCTTTAGCTGCTTTGCTGGTTGTTTCCGCTCTGCCGGCGGCTTCTTCGGCTTCCCTGGATGAGGCTTCAGCCACCTCTCGGGTTGTTATGCTCGTTTTCTCGGCACGGTCTGCCGTCTCTTTCGCCGCCCTATTGGCTAAATCAACCGTTTCTTTGGCTTCCTTAATTAATCTTTCCACTCTGCTAGCCGCTTCTCTGGCCATTTTGTTCGATTCGTCGGCTATTCTCTTAACTTCCTTTATCATTAACTCGGCATTTTTAACCGCTTCCTCGGATTCCTCTTTGGCAGCATTAGCGGCTTCCCTGGCTTCCTGTCCTACACCGTCAACATACTTCAACCGCTCCTGTGATGAAACCACCGCCCTTTCAACCAGCTCCATTGCTTCAGAGCTTATCCTCTCCGCCCGGGCTATGGCGTCCTCGAAAGCTTTCGTCATAGCCTCGGCGGTCTCCTTCGGCTGCCGGGCTACTTCTTCGGCATGGGCAATTGCCTCATTGGCAGCATTGACGGCTGCTTCGGCCGCCTCCCTGGCCTCGCGGCTTACTTTTTCGGCGCGACTTACCGCCTCCTGGGCGGCTCTGGCCGCTAACTCGGCAGCCTCCCTGGCTTCTTTCCCTATCTGCTCCGCCTGGCGGGTCCCCTCCATGGCAACCTTGGTCGACGCTTCCGCTGCCTGCCTGGCTGCCTTGCTCAGTTGCTCCGCCCTAGCGACTGCTTTCTCAAAATCAGAGATGTTATTAGTAACATCCTCTATTGTCTCGGAAGACATTCAATAACCTCGCTATATGCTGATGTATGTCCCAGTATAGACTATTCTATTATAGACATGCCAGTTTTTCAATGATTTATAGGTAATTATGACGATATAACTATATGATAATGTAACATTAGTAATATCCCTTTTTGGGCATAAGTCATTGACAACGCCTATTCATTATGCAAAAATAGCATAACTTTAATTTTCAACGAGGTGTGATATGAAACTTGTTGTAGTTGGTCTAGGACAGTGTGGCGGCAGAATTGCTGACGAGTTCTCCCGACTTAATAACCGTGCCCGGAGTCGGCGTGGAATGACAATAGTAACCGGCTGTTTTGCGGTGAATACGGACGCAGCCGACCTGAGCGGATTGTCCAGCATCAAGAACGACCACCGCCACAGGATACTTATCGGCAGCCGCAAGACCGGAGGTCACGGCGTTGGTAAAATCAACGAACTCGGCGCTGAGGTCGCCAAGGAAGACTCTGATAAGATTATCGACGCCATCAGGTCTACCAAGAGGTTCTTTGATACGGATGCCTTCCTCCTTATTGCCGGTTCCGCCGGCGGCACCGGCTCGGGAGCCATCTCTATCGTCACCCAGCACCTGAAGGAACGCTATATTGATAAACCCATCTATAACCTCATCGTGCTTCCCTTTGAGCACGAAGAAACCACCGAAGAAAGGACCGTATTTAATGTAGCCACCTGCCTGAAGTCCTGCTATTCGGTGGCTGACGCTCTTTTCCTCGTTGATAACCAGAGATACGTCAGGAAAGACTCTTCCCTTCAGACGAACCTTACCAAGATTAATAGCATGATAGCCGCGCCTTTCTATAATCTCCTCTGCGCCGGTGAAGAAAAGAAATCCAAATACATCGGTGCCAAGCTCGTTGACGCCGGCGATATCATCCAGACTCTGGTTGGCTACACCGTGATCGGCTACGGTAAGACGGAAACACCGGTCTTCAAATGGCCGCACGAATGGAAGAGCGACTTTCGCAAGAAAGGCACCGAGATTCAAAAAGGTATCCAGGCCATGGATGAAGCTATCAGCGAGCTTTCGCTGAAATGCAATCCCGCCGATTCGCGCCGCGCCATGTACCTCGTCTCCGGCCCCGCCAAGGAAATGAACATGGACATGGTTAAGGAAATCGGCGACTACATGAGGGATATCGCCCCCGAGGCCATCATCAGGAATGGTGACTACCCCCGCCAGGGAGGCCAGATAGACGTTACCGTCCTCCTGTCCGAGCTCAGCGATGTCGAGAAGATAAGAGACTACTACCTGCGCTCCACCGACCTTATCCCCGAGTTCAAGAAGCGCCAGGAAGAGACCGAGGACAAGCTTAGAGAGCTCGAAGACGTCTCCAAGGATATCCCTTCCCTGCTGTAATTAAAATATCCCGCACTATTGAGGGGGGCGAAAACGCCCCCCTTTTTGTTTAGTTCACACCCGAAAAAACTTTGGGTAAAAACCCGTTTTGCGTTATAATAACAGATATGGCTTCTCAGGTATTTTACCGCAAATGGCGGCCCCAGCTTCTGGCCGAGGTTGTCGGGCAGAAACACGTTACGCAAACGCTGCTCAACGCCCTTTCGAGTGAGAAGATATCTCATGCCTACCTTTTCTGCGGACCCCGCGGTACCGGCAAGACCAGCACCGCCCGCGGTCTGGCCAAAGCCGTCAACTGCCTCGGCAACGGTAAAGGCGAACCCTGCAACGAGTGTACGATGTGCCGGGCAATCACCGAAGGCAGGGCCATGGATGTTATCGAGGTCGATGCCGCCAGCAACCGCGGCATCGACGAAATCAGAGACCTCCGCGAGAAGGTAAACTACGCCCCCAACGAGGCGCGCTATAAGGTCTACATCATCGATGAAGTCCATATGCTTACCAAGGAAGCCTCCAACGCCCTCCTTAAAACACTGGAGGAGCCGCCGCCGCACGTTATCTTCATCCTGGCTACCACCGAAGCCCACAAGCTGCTGCCCACCATCCTCTCCCGCTGCCAGCGCTTCGATTTCCGCCGCATTCCCCTGGCCGACATGCTCGCCTTGCTTACCCACATCTGTAAAAGTGAAGGCATCACCATCGAGCCAGAGGCTCTCAAGCTCATCGGCCGGGCGGCCACCGGTAGCATGCGCGACGCCCTCAACCTCCTGCAGCAGGCGAATAACTATTACGGTAATGATATCTCTCTCCCTCAAACACAAACCCTACTCGGCATGTCCGGCGACCGCCGCGCAATCGAACTGATTAAACATATCGTTAATGATGATATCTCGGCGGGAATAGCCACCATCAACAACGTCAACAGCGATGGACTCGACCTGCGTCAGTTCAACCGCGAACTGGTCGAATACCTCCGTATCTTGCTTTTACTGAAGACCGGCTCGACCGAATCGTTGGAGATTACCGCCGAAGACCGGCAGGAACTCTCTGAACTGGCTAAAAAGGTCTCCCTCGGCCGTGTCCTTAAAGCCGTCAAGATTTTCGGCCAGCTTGATATCAGCCTGGATAACTATTCGACCCTGCCTCTGGAACTGGCTCTGGTTGACTGCACTCTGGCGGAGACGGAGGAGAAGGAGCCCACCCCGCGTGAGCAACTGGAGCCGATGGCTAAAAAGACCACCCCGAAGGCTGCTTCACCTGCCTCCGAGCAACCGACCGCCAGACGCGAGAAAACAAAACCGAATGAACCGGAACCGCCGGCTGCTAACGCTGCACCGGTCGAAGAACCTCCGGCGAAAATAGAGGATAGACCAGCATCTAAAGATAATACAGCCAAAGAAACGAAAGAAAAGGAGTCTGCCGGTCCCCTTGCCGCGGGCAGTGAAATCGAACAGCTCCGCCTTAACTGGAACAGAATCATCAACGAGGCCCCCGACGGCATGGGCAAGACACCGGCCGCCGCTCTGCTCCGCAGCGCCAAACCCCTGTCGCTGCAGAACAATACCATAATCGTATCGTTTAGATACGCCTACCATAAAGAAAAAATGGATAGTCCTGAAAATCAGAAGACCGCCGATAAAATCGTCAGCGGCTTTCTGGGACGCACCTGCCAGGTACGCTGCGTCTACGAACACGAGAACAATCACCTGGTAAAGGCGGCCCTGGAAATGGGCGCCCAGCATGATAACGGGGAGGAAACATGAACAAACGTATGTTACAGCAGGCTCAGCAGCTTCAGGCGCAATTGCTTAAAGCCCAGGAAGAACTGGGACAGTTGACCGTCGAGGCAAGCTCCGGGGGCGGCGCCGTCACCGTCGTCATGAACGGTCAGCAGCAGATTCAGACGGTCAAGATATCCCCCGAGGTGGTCAATGCAGAGGATATCGAGATGCTCGAGGACATGGTCCTGACCGCTGTCCGCGAAGCCCAGATGAAGGCTCAGGAACTGGCCGCCAAGCACATGAGTGGACTTACCGGTGGACTGAATATCCCCGGGCTTACCTAGTAAATAAAAGGAGAGATGCTGTTGAACCAGGACTCTACATCGGATACTGACGCCATCAGCCGGCTAGTACAGGAATTCAGCAAGCTGCCGGGTATCGGACCCAAGAGCGCCCAGCGCATTACTTTCCACCTCCTGCGCTCTTCCGAGGATAAAGCCAGGGACCTCGCCGCGGCTCTGGAAGCGCTCAAGCAAAAGGTCACCCTTTGCTCCTCATGCTGCAACGTTACCGAGCTGGATCCCTGCCCCATCTGCCGCAACCCCCGCCGCGATACAACACAGGTATGCATCGTCGAGCAGCCTCAGGATGTCCTGGCGCTGGAACACACCGGCGTCTATAAGGGACTGTATCATGTGCTTCACGGCGCCATCTCGCCATCGGAGGGTATCGGCACCAATGATATTCGCATCAACGAGCTCCTCACCCGACTTCAAAACAATACCGTCCAGGAGGTTATCCTGGCCACCAATACCAACCTCGAAGGCGAGCAGACGGCCATGTACCTCAGCCGCCTTATCACCCCGCTCAATATCAGGGTCACCCGCCTCGCCCGCGGCCTGCCTTACGGCACCGAGCTTGAGTACGCCGACGACGTTACCCTGACCAGAGCCTTAGAGGGCCGTTCTGAGTTTTAGGTACGTATATTCCCACCCCTTTTCCTGAAATGGGGTATTGATAGAGATACGGCAGAAACCCTCTATGAAATATCAATAACAGGAGGACTATGATGAATATTATCTGGGTGGTATCCGATACCCTGAGACGCGATGCCGTGGGAGTTTACGGCAATGATAAAATCCATACACCTTCTATCGATGCCCTGGCGGCAAAGTCGGTGCGGTTCGATAAGTTTTACATCGGTAGCTTCCCCACCATGCCCACCCGTGCCGATCACATGACGGGGCGCTGGACGGTTTCGTTCATGTCCTGGGGACCGCTACCAAAAGGTATAGTGACCCTCCCGGAAATACTCAGAAATAACAGGATAAACACCGCGGCGATTGTCGATACTCCTTTCTATCTCCGGAACGAAATGAATTACGACCGCGGTTATATCACCTTCGAGGAGATACCCGGCCAGCTCTGGCGCGCGAGGGGAGGCGACCCCCACCACCGCCGTCAGTTGAGTGGTAAACCCTCGGGCCGTATGGACGTGGATTGTTTTGCTCCGCAGACATTCTCCAGGGCAATGCAGTGGCTGGAGCTTAACTACAGGGAAGACTTCTTCCTCTACATCGATACCTGGGATCCCCACGAGCCCTGGAATGCTCCGAATTACTACACGGAACTGTATATGCCCGACTTCGACGGCGAGCCGGTAAGGGCGCTTTACGGGTACTGGCCCCAGGCGGAGGGCTTTACCGAAGAGACGATTAAAAAAGCCTATGCCACTTACTGCGGCGAGGTAACCATGGTGGATACCTGGTTCGGTTACCTGATGAGAAAGGTGGAAAACCTGGGCTTGATGGACAAGACCGTCATTATCTTCACCAGCGACCACGGCTATTATTTCGGGGAACACGGCGGGCTCTACGGGAAGATGGTTTTCACCATGAATTCCCCGGAAAAAATCGGCACCTGGGGACGCTCGCCGTATTACGAGGAAGTTACCCGGATTCCGCTTCTTATCTATATGCCCGGCATTCCCATGGGCTCTTATGATGGGATGACTTCTGCTATCGACCTCATGCCCACGGTCATGGATATTATGGGACAGGAAATACCACCGGACGTCGAGGGCCGGTCGCTGGTACCGATGATGAAGGACCCGGGCCTGCCCGGCTACGAGCATATATTCAGCAGTTCCTCGTTTGTCAATGCCGGCGGCACCGATAATTCGGTGGATAGCGTGATGCGTTACACCGAGCACGATTCCATGGCGACCGTAACCACCGAAGACTGGACTCTTCTCTACGATACCGCCCCGGGCGGCTCGGAGTTGTATAATTTGAAATCGGACCCCAAGCAGGAGAAGAACATCATAACCGGCCATGAGGACATCGCCCGTGAGCTCCATCAGCTGCTGGTCAAACACCTGCGTGATACGCATCTCGCCCAGGATAAGCTGGAACCTCGTCTGGAACTCCGATTATAACACCCGCCTTGCACGTATGCCAGCTTTGCAGTAAAATGGGGGCAGTTAAGCGTAAGGTAACTCATGATGATCAATTTGCCCGTGCTGGTATTGAATCAGAGCTACGAGCCCCTGGCAGTGTGTCGCGCCCGCCGCGCTGTCGTGCTTATATTCGAGGGCAAGGCCGAAATGCTGGAAGACGGACTCGGCCATATTCACACCATCAGCCGGACAGTCCCCCTGCCGTCGGTGATAAGGCTGGCCAAGATGATAAAGCGTCCGCACCGGCAGCGCAAGATGACCCGCTTTGAAATCTTTAATCGGGATAAATACACCTGCCAGTACTGCGGAGAAAGGACGAGGCAGTTAACCCTCGACCATGTTATACCGCGTTACCGCGGCGGTCAGCACACCTGGGAGAATGTTGTCAGTGCCTGTGTCACCTGCAACCGTCGCAAGGCGGGCAGGACACCCCGGGAAGCCAATATGAAGCTCGTTCGCGAACCCGCTCCCCCCGGCAACAGCCATTTCTACATCATCCCACACCACTACCTCAGCAAACGCGATGAATGGCGGAAGTATCTGCCATCGAATATCTATCAGTAGGATACCTGATCCAGCGGTAGCTCTACTCTCGCCTCGCTCTCCAGTTCCACCATCACCGTTTCTTTAAGCGGGTTGTACCCGACTACCGTCGCCTCGCCCATATGCGTCGATACCCGCTGTCCTGCTTTAGGCATCTTCTCTTTCATGGCGCGGTATAAATCGCCTTCGTAAGCCAGGCAGCACATCAACCGACCGCACGCCCCGGATATCTTCATCGGATTTAGCGGCAGGTCCTGCTCCTTGGCCATCTTGATGGATACCGGTGAGAACTCGGTCAGAAAGCTCGTACAGCAGAGCGGACGTCCGCACCGCCCGAAGCTGCCCAGCAGCTTGGCCTCGTCCCGCGTGCCTACCTGTCTTAGTTCTACCCTCATTTTAAACTTGCCGGTCAGTTTCCGTACCAGGTCGCGGAAATCCACTCTCTCTTCGGCGCTGAACAGGAATATCAGCCGGCTGCTGTCGAGGTTGTACTCGGCGGAGAGTAATTTCATCGGCAACTGCAGTTCCTCTATCATTTTTACGCACTCGACCATCGCCTCTTTCGCCTTGGCTTCGAGTTCTTCCGCCTGTTCTATGTCTTCCTCTTCCGCCTTTCTCAGTACCGGGCTCAGGTTCTCCTCGGAATGATTGTCGTCAATCTGGCCGGGAGGTATCACCACCTGGCCCAGTTCCGTGCCCCGGCTCGTCTTCACCACAACGGCGTCGTTAGCCGCCAGTTCGAGGTCGCCCGCGTCGAAATAGTAAATTTTACCCGCTTTTTTAAAGCGTACTCCAATAATATTTGCCATATCTATCTGTTAATCGGGGCAGCCTGTTTTCCGCCACCCCGTTCCTTTCCCGGAATGTCGAGCATCAATACTTCCAGAGCCAGCCGTATATTGGCGTTCTGCTTTAGCTGCTCTGAAGCCGCCTGAATACTCCGGATAACCGTGTTTACTTCGGATAGCCGGTATCTCTCCGCTATCTTTACTATTTCATCCTTTTTATCAATATTGGTGATGAGGCTGGCGCAACTCATCTTTACCAGCATCAGGTCGCGCCAGAAATTAGACCACAGGTCAAGCATATCATAAACCGTAGCCCGGTTCTGTGCAAACAGGGCTGTGGTCTGCACTACGAAAGCGAACCGCTCTTCGTAATCGGCACCGAGTATCTTTACTAGCTGGTTTATCATTTCTTCGTGCTGCTGTAGCAGGCTTCCGTCCTCGGCGGCGGCCAGCGCCCAGCCAGGGCAGCCCCGTGAGATTCCCGCCAGCAGTCTGGCTCTTTCCACCTCGATATTGTGTTTCTCTACCAGCGCCGTTTCTATCTCGGCTGCCGCCAGCGGTCTCAGTTCCAGGTGCTGGCAGCGCGATACCACCGTTTCCGGCAGAAGCCTGTCGTTGGTCGTCAGCAAAATAAAGGTAACATCGTCCATCGGCTCTTCCAGCGTTTTAAGCAGGCAGTTGGCCGCCTCTATCGAAAGCAATTCGGCTCCGTCGATGATAAACACCTTGCGCTTCCCCTCGAAAGGGGGCAGGTTGGCGGTATGCTGTAGCTGCTTTATCCGGTCGATGCCGATTAGCTTGGTTCCCGCTCCGTCGCCGTTTGAAGCCAGACCGATTACCTGCACGTCGGCGTGAGTGCCGGAGGCTATTTTCCTGCAGGCGGAGCACTCGAGGCACGGGCGGTCACCCGATTCGCAATTGAGTGCCTGCGCCAGGTTGACCGCCAGCGTCATTTTACCCACGTGGGCCGGACCCACCAGCAGGTACGCGTGGGCTAGTCTGCCCGTATCAATTCCGTTCTGCAGTAGAGAGACGGCCCGTTTCTGGCCTATTACCTGCCACATTAAGAGTCTCCTCGCTATACGGCATCCAGTCGGGTCAGGTCTTCGAGCGTTTCCCGTCGGCGTACCAGCCTGGCTTTGCCGTCTCTGACGAAGACGATGGCCGGGCGGAAGGTTGAGTTGTAGTTACTCTGCAACGGAATAGCGTAAGCCCCGCTGCCGGCGACCGCCAGGATATCACCCGCTCTCACGGCAGGGAGACTGATTTCTTTAATCAAGACATCACCCGATTCGCAGTATTTTCCGGCAACGGTGACCTTATCCGTATCACTGGCGGTAACACGGTTGGCTACGAGTGCTTCCTGCCTGGCGCCGTACATCGGCTGGCGGATGTTATCGCCCATCCCCCCGTCGACACACACGTACCGCCTTATGCCCGGGATATCCTTGATTACTCCCACCCGGTACAGCGCTATCCCCGCCCGGGCGACTATCGCACGGCCCGGCTCGATGATGAGTCCGGGTAACGATAGCTTCAACTCACGGCACCGGCTGTTAATCTCGCCGGATATTACTTCCGCCCAGGTGGATATCGAGGGCGGCTCTTCATTCACCGTGTACCCAACGCCGTAACCACCGCCGATACTCAGCTTTTTCATTTCGTAGCCATGCCGCTGTTTCAGTTCGACGGCGTACTCGAGGACTACCCGGATGGCCTGCTGGTATGGTTCTGTCTCGAAAATCCCCGAGCCGAGGTGAAAATGCAGACCGTCGAAGTTCAGACCGGGTGCAGCCAGAGCTTTCGCTACCGCCTCGTCCCAGGTCGACCGCGTTAACCCGAACTTGGAGTCCGCGATACCGGTGGTGTTATATTCGTGCGTGTGCGGGTCGATACCCGGGTTCAGCCTCAGCAGGATATTAATTTTCCTGTTTCCCGCGATGTCAATCAGCATGTCCAGCTCGTGCAGGT